>CAJXRW010000135.1 GCA_913060525.1 uncultured Gammaproteobacteria bacterium | reverse complement strand
TTTCTGCCTGTCTCGTGGGCTCGGAGATGTGTATAAGAGACAGGGACATCCTTTATATATTAAGATGCCGAAAGTATGGGGCGTTAAACTAACAGGAAAACTACCTGATTGGGTGAGTGCTAAAGATGTTATTTTAGAAATGCTACGACGCCATGGTGTTCAAGGTGGTATCGGCTATATTATTGAATATTATGGTTCTGGGTTAAAATACTTAACTGCTATGGATCGACATGTCATTGCAAATATGGGTGCTGAACTTGGTGCAACAAGCAGTGTTTTTCCCTCTGATAAAATAATAAGTGACTATTTAGAGAGCTATGGTCGCAAGGCAGATTGGATTGAAATTTCTGCAGATACTAATGCAACTTATGATCGAGATGAAACAATTAACTTATCTGAACTAGTGCCATTAATTGCATTACCCTCAAGTCCTGGTAATGTTGTTCCCGTCTCCGACGTAGTAGGGCTTGATATTTATCAGGCTTATATTGGTTCATCTGCCAATCCTGGTTATCGCGATTATGCAATTGTCTCAGAAATAGTTAAAGGTAAGCTGGTTAAAAACGGGGTTTCTCTAGATATTAATCCTTCATCTCGTGGCATTCTTGAAGAGTTAGTACATGATGGACATCTATCAAACCTAATTCATGCTGGCGCACGTATACATCAAGCTGGTTGTAATGGCTGTATTGGCATGGGACAGGCACCTGCAACAGGAAAACGTAGTTTACGCACAACACCCCGTAATTTTCCAGGCCGCTCAGGAACAGCTGATGATAGCGTATATTTATGTAGTCCAGAAACTGCCGCGGCGTCTGCGTTGACTGGTGTAATTACTGATCCGCGCACTTTAAATATTCCTTATCCAACAATTAAAATCCCTAAAAAAAGGATTCAAAATCATTTATGTCTGACTAATCCATTACCTATTGATCAGGCAAAAAAGATTGATTTGGTGAAAGGGCCGAACATTGTCTCTTTACCTGATATAGAACCATTATCCGCCTCATATAAACTGCCTGTATTGCTTAAAGTTGGGAATGATATTTCTACTGATGCTATTTCACCAGCTGGTGCCAAGGTGCTTCCTTTTCGCAGTAATATTCCAAAGATTAGTGAATTCGTATATAAATTAAATGATCCCACTTATTTTTCTCGGGCTATAGACCAGCGTGATTTGGGAGGTCACTGTATTGTTGGTGGTGAAAACTATGGTCAAGGTTCAAGTCGTGAGCATGCAGCGCTTGCGCCTAGATATTTAGGATTGCGTGTTATTCTTGCAAAAAGCTTTGCACGCATTCATTGGCAAAACTTGATAAATTTTGGAATCTTACCGCTCACATTTATAAATGCTAATGACTATGATGAAATTGAACAAGGTGATGAAGTTGTCATAACACATTGCCATCAAGCGCTTGATAAAGGGGTATTTGCTGCTGTGATATCTAATAAAAATAAAACTATTTCTCTAAGCTTAAATCTTTCAAATCGACAAAAAGAAATCGTATTATCTGGTAGTTTAATCAATTGGTCGGCAATGCATCAATCATGATGGAACTGACTAATATGCTGGTAGTAGGATAGGATTAATCCTTAATCTTTTAAAAGATGATGACAAATCATGAATATCAAGAATTCTTTAAAAGAGGAAAATAAAATGCAAATACAAATTGGTTATGAAATTGTTTTTGACTGTCCTAAGCCAACACCTATGATTTTAGCTTTACAGATACATTATTCACGAGCTTCTGACTTAGTATCCCCTAATTATTTATTAACCAAGCCATCTGTGCCTATTTCCTACCATCGAGATTTCTACGGAAATTTGCTAAGTAGAATTATTGCACCTCAAGGAAAAATCCATCTTTCTTCAGAGTCGATTATCAATGATTCTGGCAAACCTAATGTCATAAAACAGGATGCACACCAATATTCAATTGAAAATTTACCTAATGATACCTTGATTTATTTATTAGGTAGTCGTTACTGTGAAACTGATTTGTTTAATGATCTGGATTGGAGCCTATTTAGTGGCTCAAAGACTGGATGGCAACGTGTTCAAGATATATGTGATTTTGTACATGAGCATATTACTTTTGATTACACCAAAGCTCGTGCTACTAAAACCGCTTGGGATGTTTATAACGAAAAGTTTGGTGTCTGTCGCGATTACGCCCACCTTGCCATAACATTATGTCGTTGTTTGAATATTCCAGCACGTTACTGTATGGGTTACTTAACTGATATCGGTGTACCTCCACCACACGGAGTTATGGATTTTGCCGCTTGGATAGAAGTATATCTTGAGGGTGGCTGGTATGTCTTTGATCCTAGAAGCAACAAACCTTGTATTGGAAGAATCCCGCTAGCCAAAGGTAGAGATGCAGCAGATGTCGCTATCAGCACCTCATTTGGGTCGAGTCAACTAAAAGAGTTCACGGTCTGGGCTGATGAATTTATAGATAATAGTAAAAATAAATTGGGTTATTAGTAATTTGCATAATGACTCGATATGCCTGAAATTAAATATGATAGCTTATTTCCAAGCAATCAAATTGTTGGGGTAGCCATATTTCTTAAAGTTATTATTTCAACTTCTTTATTGTCGTCCTTAGTCAGAAACTTGACAATGATAACTTGATTTGCGCCAATAGCATACCAATCTGAAATTAACTTACCGTTTTTATCAATTTCTACTAATAGGGCTGTTTCTTCGTCAACACCTATGCCTGTATTTATTTTTGATTTTTCCATAGCCCTTATTAATCTGGGAAGTCTGTTACGTTGAGAAAAATGTGAGTCAACAATAATTTCATTGGGCTCAAGAAAGCCCAATCCTTTTCCAAGTGAAACTGTATCCTCATTAGTCAGTTTATTATAATTGCCACCAGTAATCATAGGGTCCGATTGCATCATGTCTCCTGCACTTGTTCCAGCCAAAAGCTTGTTATTATTTAATTCTTGCCTTAAGGTTTGAAGTGCTAAAGTTTCTGATCCATCTTTATTAAATAACACATTTGTGGTTCTTGATTGATCTCCACCAGTAAAGAAATAAATATCACATTGCTTGATTAGTATGGCAATATCTTCTGAGTTTTGATTACCTTGCCAGCTAGGTTTAACTTTTGGATCAAAATATATTGGTACGACTGTGCTTGCTATATGATATTTCTCAAATATATCTGAGTAGAATTTTACTGATTCATCTGGTGTACCAGTATTTGTTACCCAAATGCAGGCTAATGGCGTATCAAGCTCCGAACTATTAACGCCTAGTTCCCTAATCTTTTCCCATATTATTTTATTATCTAAGTCCAAATGTCCACCAATTAACATTAGGTGACCATTAGCTAAAGCTGTATTTACTGGAATCAGTAAGCAAACAAACAGTAGTAACTTTTTTAACATATCAACTTTTCTTATTAATATAGGGTAAAGCGCAAATATTACAGCAAATAACATTAATTGCATTAGTAGTAGTTGTCCTATTTCTAATATTTATTAAGAAGCATTATCATCCTTTAGTTGAAGCGCCAAATCGTATATTTCATTTTTGCGTTTATCAGTAATTTCACTTGTAATTTTAACGGCCTGTTTTAAGGGAAGTGTATTTAAAAGTGGCTTCAATATTTTTTCAATAGAGAGGTTATTTTGGTCATTATCCGTACTGTTGCTTCCTGGAAATATCACAACAAACTCACCTTTAATTTTGTCTGGATTGTGTGTAAAGTATGCCTCAATATTATCAAGTGTATCAGTTATAATCTCTTCAAATTTCTTAGTTAATTCTCTAGCAATTGATATGATCGTATTATCACTAAATACAGTTTTGGCATCGTTTATTAAATCTGTGATTCTATGGACTGATTCATAAACAATAGTTGAACCGTTATATGCTTTTATTTCTTCGAGCGTTTTTCTTCGAGCTGTTGCTTTATGAGATAAAAATCCTACAAATTGAAATCTGTCAGATGGCATGCCAGAAGCTGAAAGGGCAGCGATACAAGCGGATGCTCCAGGTATGGGTATAATGGAATAATTTTCATTTTTTAGCTGGTTGATAAGTTTATATCCAGGGTCAGATATAATTGGAGTGCCAGCATCTGAAATTAATGCAATATTATTTCCGTCATCTAATAATGATTTTATGTAGGAGATTTTTTCTGATTCGTTGTGATCATGAAACGGAATAAGTTTTTTGGTAATACCCAAATGATTCAATAGCTTTGAACTAACTCGAGTATCTTCAGCTAAAATAATATCAACTAATTTAAGTGTATCTATGCCTCTAATAGTAATATCACCTAAGTTACCAATTGGAGTAGAGACAATGAACAGATTACCTTTTGTATTCATTGATTCAATCCTAAATGTTTAGCAATGAGATTTTTATGGATTTCTTCTGGGCCAGATAATATTTTAAGTGCCAGTGCATCTTCAACCCATTGAATATAATAATGATGTGGTGAAAGCCCCATTGCGCCCATGAGCTGGATGGTGTCTAAGGATGATTGCAAAAAGGCTTCTGAGCAATAAAGTTTTGCTTGTGCGCTGTTTAGAGTTATAGCCTCATTATTATCTTTCAAATAGGCACAGCGTTTTACCCATAGTTTAACTGTATCTAAACGTAACTTCATTTCAGCAACTTTATGGGTAACACTTTGGTTTGAGCTTAGTATTCTCCCGCCAGATTTTCGTTGATTAATATATAATGATATTTGTTCAAGCTGCCACTTCATTAGTCCGCCAATACCAGCATATAGAAAACATCGCTCCATTTCTCTGGTAAATTTTGCAATTGCTTTTCCTTCGCCGATATCACCTATCATCCTGTTTTCAGGAATGAAACAGTCTTCCAAAAGCACATCCCCCATGGGTGCAGTGATTAATCCTTCGGTTGCCATAACATCATAAAACTCAACACCTTCATCATCTACATTAACAATAAAGGCGCATAAGTCTTTTTTTACATAGGCATATACAAGGATATATTTAGCGATTGGTGTATTGGTAATGAATCGTTTATGTGCGCTGATTTTGTAACCATCCTTAACTTTTTGGGCAGTAGCATTTAAACATGCTACACCACCGCCAGTATCGGGTTCAGTTACGGCATAGCCACCAATAGCATCACCTTCTAGTAGTTTTGGAATATATTCAATTTTCTGTTCTTCGGTTCCGTATAATAAAATTGGGAATAATAATCCCCACAAGTGTGCTTGTAAGGACACTATCAAGCCAGGGTCGCGTGTAAAAAACCCTAATGCTTCGTATGCTTTACATAATGTATGAAAAGTATCACCATTACCACCATATTCAGAGGGAACTGCGTGCAGTAAAAATCCAGAATCAGAGCAGAGTTTAAAACGATACCAAGCATTTTGTAGCTCATCATCATCTAGTTCGTGGCTATTCAGCATATGGAATAGCTCTTGGTAGTGATCATCAACTTCTAATGCCATTTGTGTCTCAAATTTATTTCATTCAGTTTTAAGCATAAACTAAAAGTATGTCTGTTTGAATTTAAATAGTGATATATTGAATTGTTCAATTTTATTTATCATAGCATTATATATTTTATATTATTATTGGTAATCTACTTGATTTACTATTTTGGAAACATTAAATATTGGAAGGATCATATGTACTTAATTATATTTCTGCTCGCTTTGTTAAGTGTTATTTTTGCATTAAGAAATAACTACAAAATATCATTAACATTATTTTTTATAACTTTGGTGCTTTGGGCGATTATTTTTATACCCCATACTATTCGATATATAAATATCCAACTATAGGAGGATAGCAATGAGATCAGTTATTATAAATGCTTTAGACACTTTAGCATTACTTGTCCTGTGTTTAATTTTAGCAATCGCTTTTTATTATCAGCTATACTTTCAAGAATTGCCCTGTGCTCTTTGCGTTCTTCAGAGAATGGGGCTTAGTTTAATTGCTATTGGGTTGATATTAAACTTGAAGTACGGATATAAACCAGCCCATTATTATATAGTTATCATAAGCGCCACAATTAATTCATTCATGGCTTTAACCCAGGTTTTATTGCATATTGTACCAGGATCAGGTAACTATGGTGATGCAGTTTTTGGTATCCACATGTACACTTGGAACTTTGTTATTAGTATGGGGTTTGTTCTTTATGCGTCTATAGCAGGGTTGCTTTCTTCAAATAATCGTAAACTGAAACATCAACAATATGTAAAATACATCATTATATTGTTTTTAGTGATACTATCAGCAAATATACTTACTGTCTTTGCCGTGTGTGGTATGTACATGTGCCCATCTGACCCACAACATTATTGGCTATTCAATTAGTTGGTCAATGTTAAACTATAACTACTGTCTCTTATACACATCTGACGCTGCCGACGATCTACTCTGTGTAGA
>CAJXRW010000134.1 GCA_913060525.1 uncultured Gammaproteobacteria bacterium | reverse complement strand
TCTACACAGAGTAGATCGTCGGCAGCGTCAGATGTGTATAAGAGACAGCTATTCATTATTATTGCCATTGGTATTATGCAGATTAAAGCAGATGATAATATTCGTATTTTACAATCGGTACCTGCTCAATTAAAACAAAATGAAAAAGACATTAAAGCAATTATCGGCAGCGATATTAGTACCAACTTTATCCTTATTTCAGGTAATTCACCACAAGAAGTGCTTGAGATAGAAAATACATTAACTAGCAAAATTATTTTGGCGAACCCTAAGGTTGATCATCCTTATTTAGCGATTAATAGTTATATCCCGACCATAAAAGAACAACAAGAAAATTATAATTTAGTCCAAAAGAAGCTCATACAAAATAATTTATCAAGCTATTTACACCAAATAGGCATGCATAAAAATGAGGCTGAAAACATTAAATCTAAACTATCCCAAATAGTCTTTAAACCGCTAACTATTGAAGATTGGCTACAATCTCCTGTTTCCAATTCATTACGTTTTTTATGGCTAGGAAAAGTTAATAATCAATATGTAACCGTTTTACTCCCATCTAATAAAATTGAACCTCACGAACTGACCAACCTAACACAACAAATCCCTGGAACTGCATATATTAATAAAGCGGACGATATCTCAAAGGTATTTCATACATACCGTATCAAACTCAGCCTATTACTTGTTATTGCATTTGTGGCACTCTTTATTCTATTGTTTGTTCGATACCGATTTAAAAAGGCATGTCTTTATATCCTACCCCCTATTTTTGCAAGTCTGCTTAGTTTGGCAACAATTGGCTGGTTACATATCCCGCTAACCTTATTCAGCATATTAGCGCTAATCTTAGTACTGGGAATCGCGGTTGATTATGTGTTATTTTTTTCAGAAACAAAGTCAAAATTTAGCAGCACCATGCTCGCAACTTCATTATCTGCGATCACAACCATTCTCTCCTTTGGATTATTAGCGTTGAGCTCAACGCCCGCTATTGAATATTTTGGTTTAACCGTATTAATCGGTATTGGCAGCGCTTTTTTACTTTCGCCCATTGTTATGAAACTAAGAGTTAACGAAAATGATAAATAACATAAAAATAACCTTATTAATCATTACTGTAATGTTAATGAATGGCTGTAGTCTCTTTCAAACCAAACAGACTCAAAGTCCTACTGTAGAGCTAGCACCAAATCAAACCATTATTCTACCAAAACCCTCTGAGCTTGACTTTAATTTAATGGCAACGCAAATTTTAACAGCTGAATATCAAATTAATGGTAAAACAGAGACTTATTCATCTCAGGTTGAGATAGAAAAAAAAGGGAGTAACTTAGTCATGGTTGCACTAGGTGGCTGGGGTGGTGAAATTTTTTCCCTTCAATACAATGGCACTGAAATAAAATCAAGCAGCTTGCCTATGCCACATGCAAATATGGGCATCAAATATGCGCTATCAGACTTTATTTTAACCTATGCCCCTGAAAGGGTCTTACACAATATATTCAAATCAACTGACATTAAAATTTCAGCTACCCCTTTAGAACGATTATTTCTTCTAAACAACAAACCCATTATTAAAATTACCTATCAAAATAAAAATCACTGGAAAGGTGATGTTAATCTGCATAACGATATATACCACTACCGTATCCATATTCAAACATTATCAACCAAACCTGATAGTTAACATGTCCCCCTTACAAAAAATCAAGGTTAATGGCGATGAAATATATGTTAAGCGTGATGATGTAATTACGGATATTATTAATGGGAACAAAGCCAGAAAATTAAAATTCTTAATGGATCTAGATCCTAATGAAATTCAAAAAGTAGTGAGTTTTGGTGGAATCCAATCAAATTTTATGCTCGCATTGGCAAAGTTAGCTTATGCAAAAAAATGGAAATTTGACTATTACTCCAAGGCTATTCCAAGCCAATTACGACAAAACCCAATCGGCAACTATTATTATGCATTGCAAAATAACATGCGCCAAACCTCACTATTAATTGAACCATTAACGTTAGATACGATTCAAGCTAAATATGCAAATGAACCTCATACCTTCATACTGAACCAAGGAGGAAAACAACCAGAAGCAGAGCTGGGTTTTATTGATCTCAGCCAAGAAATAAAGGAACAAGTTAAAGCATATCAACTTGAAACCTATTCTATTTTCATACCATCAGGGACAGGTGTTTCAGCTTATTTTCTGCAGAAACATCTCTATCCACATACGGTTTATACCACCGCCTGTGTGGGGTCAACAAACTATTTAATTGAACAAATTCAGCAAGTAAATCAATTTAATGCCACTTATTTACCACAAATACTTGAACCCAAAAAAAAGTTTCAATTCGGGAAACCGCATATCGAACTAATTCAGTGTTATCAAAAATTATATAAGGAAACCAATATTGAATTCGACTTATTATATGACCCTATAGGATGGATAACGGTGCTTGAAAATATTCATAAAATTAAGCAACCCGTTATCTATATTCATTGTGGTGGAACTGAGGGTAACGAAAGCATGTTAAAGAGATATAATTATTTACAAACAAAGAAAAAACTTTAAAGTCTCTCCCACCAGTTCAGGGCAATACTAATCCGCTTTTGTTTCATAACCACTTTATGCTGTATAACTTTATAAGCGTGTCTAATTCTTCTCATCTTCAACCTCCCTATTAAATTTAATTCCACCGCAAAGCAGCAATTATCATACTAACGTAATAAATACGGTTTATTAATAGTTTCGATTTAAATTATTAAAAAAATTATTTTCTTACTCAGAAATTTTTATGTTGATATTCTGTCGACACATACCACCTTCCTGCCAAACTTCACTGCCAACACAATGATGACAATAAAATAACCCATTAGGATCATATTTATTTTTAATCTCTAACAACCTCTGGTAATTTTCTCCCCAAAACGTTTTTTGCCAATTACCTTGAAAATAATCCGCCTCATTTGCATACGACCCTGCATCTGGTGCCATTGCTTGAATTAAAGACATGGCTGTATTAATATTTGTCACTTTCTGCTGTATTGTGACATCATTCTTCATTCCTGGAAATTGGGGTTGATTGGTACTGTAGCTCATGATTACTAACGCGCCAGCACTGAAAACTGCTGGGTGCATAGAAGTATTCTTGGCTAACTGAATTGCTTCATCCGAAGCACCCGCTAGCCCCTTGTTGATTTGAATGGATACAGGCGCTAAACGAGAGGCTTGATAAAAGGTTGCTGCAGTGCGCTGGATTTCATCTCTACTAAATAAGCTCACAGGTAACCACCAAGATTGGTAAGTATACCAATAGCTAAACACTTCACCACTATTTGGTGCCCACCAGTATTCACCTGGACGCGCATTAGGTCCTGTATTTTTAACGACTAACTCAGGATAGTTTTTCTCCCAAAAAGAGTAATCCCATACTTTATTAGGGGGAATATCAATATATTCAGACTCAAATGTAATACCGTTTTGTGTTGCCACCCAATCAACAAAAGGCTTCCAAACTTTTTGTGCCTGTTCTGTCGATAAACCTTGTGACACCATAAAAATATTCATCGTATTATCAGGCTTAAATGAAAACTGCTCTCCCCAGTTTTGATTATTAAGGTGTTTATGATAAAACGTTAAGAACTTCTCAATTAACAATTGATAATCAGTCGTTTCTTTAGCGGTTATTTTACCTTTTAATATCCCAAAATAATTGGGTAGCGGATGCGTTCTTAAAGTAAGGTGCGTGACAATACCAAACGTACCGCCACCACCACCTTTAATCGCCCAGAATAAATCTTGATTCTGGCATGCATTTGCAATTAATGTCTTTCCATCAGCCGTCACAATTTCAGCTTCTACAATACCGCCAGCACCCGTGCCAAATGCTTTAGACCAACTACCAAAGCCCCCACCTTGCGGAAAACCTCCAGCAGCACCCACCGTGGTACATCCACCTCCTTGAACATAACGCTGGTGTTTTGTTGTTACTTCTGTGTATGCTTCAATCCAACGTGACCCTGCACTCACCGTAACAGCAGAAATTTTTTCTTTTTCTACTGTGCAATTTTGTGGTTTAAAGTTTTCATTATACGAAATGTCACGCATGTTATGAGTCCAAACTAATAATGAATCAGGCGCATTAGAACGCCCTAAATAGTCATGTCCCGCACCTTTAATCACAAGTCGTAAATTATTATCTCGAGCAAAATTGACTGATTTAACCACATCATCCGTATTAGCGACTTCAACAGCATAGGCGCTTGCTTGATTTTTCCAGGCATTTTCCCAACCTTGAGATTCATTATTACCAGGGTAGGATTGTAGATAAAACGGATTTTTAACCTTTTGTAACATTGTTTGGCAAGCTTGGCTCGATCGCCCACCATCACAAACAGATAAAGGTGTCTTTGGTTGGACTAAATCACCAGACAATGACTCAGCAAATGTATTCCATTGTATCTCGGAAGGCCAACATGCCTGACCAGGTAGGCAACGACATAAACTAAATGATTGTTGATAATTTTCTTCAACATAATGATTACTCGTACAACCAGATAAAAAAAATAAGCCACTGCTTATTCCATATATTATTTTTTTAAACATGAAAAAAATTCACTACGACATAATAATAAAAAGTTTAGTTGGAAATTAAAATAAATCGAACAAATGCAGAAACCAAATGTCAACAAGCTTGAGAATCACTAAAAGGAGGAGAGGAAATCATGAAACTTCAAGCCTGTTGATATTTATCTGAATGAACATTCTCACATCCTTATGAGAACCGCTTCCTAGCTATGTTCATTTCAAATCGACACGTGCAGTATATCAAGCAATCATAAATAAAACATAGGTCATTGCCCTTTATTTTGTGAGATATTTGCCATTTACCCTGCAATTCGATAATTTTAGATTATATATAAATCAGAATATCCGAATTTATGCTGAAAATACGCCTTGCAAACGCGAATGACACTCAAGAAATTAATCATATTATTAATGATTATATCTTACATACCCCCATTATATTTGATTTAACTCCTTGGGAAATAAGCAAACGTGATATATGGCTACAACAATTCGACCAGCAAAAATACTTTATTTTCGTGGCTGAAATTAATACTGGAATTATTGGTGTAACCTATAACACGCCATTTATGGAAAAACCTGCTTATGATATTTCTTCTGAAGTCAGTATTTATCTGTCTAGAAAAAAAGAGTATCAATCACAAGGTATTGGTAGCCAACTTTACAAGACTTTATTTAACGAACTTAGTAAAAGCCAGTTACATCGTTTATATACCAGAATTGCTTTACCAAATGCACCCTCAATTAAATTACATCAAAAATATGGATTTCAGGAAGTAGCTAAATTAAACCAATGTGGCTATAAATTTGGTCAGTTCCTAGATGTTGCAATTTTGGAAAAAAAACTCAAATAATAAAGTTATAGCTTCTCTTAGAGTCTGTCGTAATATTCAGATTTTTGATTAAAGATAAGGCAAATTTGGACTGAGGAGCACAGTTTATAGACCATAAATGAGCACCGGAAGGTCAAATTTAACGCAATATTTGATCAAAAAGATAATTTTACGGCAGGCTCTTAGACTTTACTAAAATCATATACATCATACAGTTTAATATTTGTTTGCGAAGATACGCGGGATAAATAATGCCCTATCCTACTAGGCATGTTTAGTACATCATTTGCAAGCATGAGTGTTCTTAAATAGGCAAAAGCAATAATGTCGTGTTGGCTAAGCGAATCCGAAGCAATGTATTGATAGACGAATTGATTATTTAAGTCATTTAATGCATTTTGAACTTCTGTTTGGTATTTAGCTGAATCTTGAATTGCTTGCTTAAATGTAACCCCCAAACTTTTTTCTTTTTTAGTTTTAAAATAATTAACTGCGGCCAAGGTTGGAAAATCCTCTTTGTTCATTGGATGATAGACCATACGAGGATAAGTTAGTTTTTTAGCAACAGCATAGAGTTGCTCAATATTACTAATAATATTATTTTCATCTAATACTGGTTTGAATACATACTTGCCTTTTTCCTGGTCAAGATACTGACAGATATCTAAACTTTCCGTCATGCAAACGCCATCATTTTTTTCTAAAATAGGGACGATTTTTTTACCAACTAAATCGTAATGTGATTTTTCATCATCATTCTCTAAAATAACCAATTCATAATCAAGTTTATTGATATCTGCAACCAGTCTTGGTCTTACACAATATGGACAGTGCTCATAAGCAAAGAGTTTCATTAAATGTTCCTTTCATTCATCTAATGAAATTATAACGTACTCAAAATCTAAAAAACAAACTTGATAACTACGCTTTCTTTTTCCAGTTACCTACAATGATGGAAACAATAATCAGTAACATGGCTGTCTCTTATACACATCTGACGCTG
>CAJXRW010000133.1 GCA_913060525.1 uncultured Gammaproteobacteria bacterium | reverse complement strand
CGAGATTTCTGCCTGTCTCGTGGGCTCGGAGATGTGTATAAGAGACAGAGCTAATGCAAGTTTTATTGCCTTAACTAAAATCACTTCGCCTGAGGATTTTTATCGTTATATTCAAAACATGTCACATATAACTACAGCTGATGTAAAGAATTTTAATGAAAATGCCATTAATTCGTTTTTTAATATTGCATCAAAATATAGCTCTTGGGTAAAAAATGATGGGGAACAATTGCAGAACAAGGTACAGCCAACCTTGAATAAAGAACCTAAAATAGGAGTAAGCAACACAACAGCCAAGGCTGATCAAAAATCTGAACCAGCATCGATACCAGTACCAGCTGAATTAATGGTTCAAGTTCCTTTAGAAACTATGTCTCAAGTGCCTTCTAAAACCGCAGTGCCAAATTCGGCCAACAAATCACTAAATTCTACCAAAACTAAACCCAATTAATAAAAAATTCAGTGTTCTAAATTAATTGTCACGTATATTAATTTCGTTAGTAAAATAATAAAGGGAATCATGATGCTATACCTATCTTTTTTATTTTTGATTATTACTGCTATCGCCGCCATATTTGGCTTTACAAATATAGCTACAGCTTCAGCAGACATCGCAAGAGTAATATTTTATATATTTTTTGCCATATTCTTTATCACGCTATTTTTCGCAATAGTTAAGTAACCTATTTTGCAATTGTACTAAGAAGCTACACCGTATGAACCAATTTAAAAAAATCGAAAAAATTACCCATGCAGGCTACTGGAGTGATTTTTATATCTACCCGTTATTTATATTACTATTTGCAGGTATATGTATTTACTCACTTACATTTAACCTAGTAATATTTTTTTTAGTCATATACTTATTTTTTATCGGAATGTTGGCTTGGTCGTTTATTGAATATATTATTCACCGGTTTGTATTTCACAAAATTCCTTATTTTAAAGTAGTCCACGATCTACACCACCATTCCCCGAGGAAAATTATTGGTACACCAACTTATATTTCTTTACCAACCCACTTTATTATTGTATTTGTTCCCCTATATCTAATCTTTGGCTTAGGCTTATCCAGTATCTTATTTAGTGGTTTTTTAGCTGGTGCATTATATTATTTTTTTATTCATCATAGTGCTCATCATTTCCATACTAAAAAAGGTTCAATATTATTTCTATATAAAAAATATCATGCCATTCATCATCGTGATGCGGTAAGTAACTTTTCTATTACTTTACCAATATGGGATTGGATTTTTAGAACAAAAATATAAACGAATTATCTGATTTGTATTAATACCCAAAAAAATTGAAAATATCCTTGTTAGTCTGAAACAAGAATTATCAGACTTATATAAGTTGCTCTAAAAGCATCCAATCCAAAGTTAAAATTTTTCTCCAGAAACAGGTAATTTGCTCGATGCTATTGTATAAAATATATAACATCTAGACATACAGATCGCGATGTGTATATAATCCGCCCTTTTTCAGACACCATAATCAGTTCATCAACCTGGAGATGTCATGGCGATTGATACATCAAAGATAAAACAACCAAGTTTAATCACAGCAATTGGAATTGGGATTGGATGCATGATAGGAAGCGGATGGCTATTTGCTGCATATTATGCATCCAAATACGCAGGCCCTGCTGCATATATATCATGGTTTATTGGTGCAGGCTTAACCTTAATCCTTGCCTTACTACTAGCAGAAATTGCCTGTATGTATAATAAAGAACGTTCATTTTTCTCAAGATTATTTAATATTAGTCATAAAAATCAGGACTTTGGATTTGTTATTGCTATTTCTGGTTGGTTAGGCGTTGTTGTTACCATTCCATCAGAAGCATCTGCAACAATTCAATATTTAAGCACCGCATTCCCTTCCTTAACTCCATACATATATAGCGATAATGACTTAACCTGGTTTGGTATCTCATTGGTTGCAGGACTTATGCTTATTTATATGCTGATTAACTATTGGGGAATACGATTCTTAGCCAAAGTAAATAATGCAATTACAGTTTTCAAAATTATTATTCCAATCATGACGGCGATTATTCTGATTGTTGCGGGATTCCATACTAGCAATTTCTCATCACAAGGTTTTGCGCCAAATGGCATAGGTAAAGCGGTCACTGCCGTTGTTGATAGTGGAATATTTTATGCATTCTATGGCTTTGGCATGATTGCTATTTTTAGTTCTGAACTTAAAAATCCAAGTAAAAATATCCCAATAGCTTTAATATCCTCTGTGATCTTGGTTTTGATTATTTACTTACTACTTCAAACTGCATTTATTGGAGCATTACCAGTTGATATGGTAGCTAAAGGTTGGTCAAACCTTAACTTTACCTCTCCACTTGTCCAAGTACTATTGCTGTTTCAAATCAACATACTCGCGTTATGGGCAACCATATTATATGTTGACGCAGGGGTAAGCCCTTCAGGGACTGGTATTATTTACGCTGGTTCTGCTTCACGCATGTTGACAGGAATGGCTAGAGATAAACAGGCTCCAGCATATTTTGATAAAATCCACCCAATATACAATCTTTCACAACGTTCTCTTGTTTTTACCATTGTGGTATGTATTGGTATTGTTGTTTTCTTTAAAAACTGGCAACAAATTATGATTGTTGTAACTGTATTCCAATTACTTTCTTGTATGGCAATTCCAGTATCATTTACTAAACTTCGTTCTAGCGAACCAGATAGAACACGCGACTTCAAAGTTCGTGGCGGTGTCGTACTAAGTTATTTTATATTCTTGATTGTGACATATTTGCTGGCTCAGGCAAGTACGGAGGCATTGTGGTTAAGTCTAATCCTGCATGGTATATTTTTCTTATTTTATGGTGTGTCTTACTATAAAGGAAATCCAATTAAAGTATTACGCTCTCTCGCGTCTTCGTATAGCATATTTCTATATTTAGCATTTTCAGTTATATTTGGCTATTTGCATGAATGGCATCAATTAACAACTTACTGGGGTATTGGGTCATTTTTAATTCTAACAAGCCTGAACTACTATTTATTAATCAACCAAAGAAGCTATAACCCTCAAAGATAAAAACAAATTATTTGGTAATAATCTCGCAAACAAAAGGCACCAGAATATATTTTTATCTATAATACTGGTGATCCATTCAATTATTCTAGGAGATTATATTTGAACAAATACATTTTATCATCCGCAACTATTATTCTACTTGGATTAACAGGCTGCAGTGCAATTCCGCTTAATCCAAACGCAGAAAGAGTCTTGGTATCTCCTGATAAACCTGACTCAAACTGTAAATTTATTGGGCAGATAAGAGGTTCTCAAGGTGGTGCATTTAGTGGTCCATTCACATCAAATGATAATCTAAACGACGGTGCCATGAATCAACTTAGAAACAACGCAGCAGCTAAAGGTGCAAATTATGTACAACTGCTAACTAATAGGTCTGCAAATACCATAAGTGGAGGTTCCGGTGCAGATGGTGGCGGAATAAGTGGGGAACAAACAAGCACCTATCTAAATGGGAATGCTTATAGTTGTCCTGAAAATAACAATAATAGCCAAGCTTCGTCCTAAGCAGCTATTTCAGAATCAGTAACGTTTTGATGAATTTTTAACCTCAGCTTGGGGTTAATGTTTACAAAGAATTCAATCTTTTTTGTCCAATAATTTTGCAATAGGGTCAATAACAAAACAAGCCATAAGATCTATATAAGCATTTACAGATGAACGATGTATTGTATGCCATAGCATTAGGATAATGGTCCGTAGATAGTTTTATTTTTGTCATATTAATCATAATCTGAATAAATGTAATCAAAGTATAGGATTATTTATGATCAATACTTAACTGGAACAAGGGTATATGCATTACAGTTTTTAGGTAATAAAAAGATGACTTAACCACAAGTAAGTTGAGCTGGTGTCTCATCATCTTTTGCGGCTGGATCAAACTGACTTAGTTGACCATTAAAGTATTTAAAATAGCTTAAACGCTGATCATATTGATTACATCCACCATTAACCATATAAACAGACTTTCCAAATCCCCATCCAGTGTTATTAGAAAGCACATAATATCGTGGTGGTGGCTGGTTAGGTTGATTTGGCTTAGAATTAATCCAATACTCTAAGGATGAATCCCAAGCAATACCTTCATCATTCAATAAACCATCCGCATATTGAACAACAGATAATTGTTTGTTTTGATGTTTATTATTGTACACTGTGGTTTCAAGGAAAATACTATCGCTAGTTAGCTGCATTGGACCATGTCCATACCAGTTGCCACTGCCTAAAATATCTGTCATATCAACGTCATACTCATCAGGACATTTTGTCACCCATTGATCTGCGGTAAATGAATTATTTTCTGGGTGAAAATTATAAACAGCAGAAGAATAATCCGAACCATCACCTTGCATGCAGTAACTTATTGTGTCTTCCAGCGAGGTAATATAAACGCTAGAAGGATTATATTGTGGCGCACTTTCAACATTTTCCCCTCTAAAATACAAACCATCATTGGTATAATTTAAACCAGCCGTTGTTTCTAAAGCCACGTTTGCTAAATAAGCAGAAACATCACGAACACGGTCAGCCAAATTCCCTTCACAGGCAAATTGGGGATATTGTTTTGTTTCATTAACTAATGCCTGATAAGAATACATTGGCTTGGTACAATCAATTTCAGCCGAAAGTGGTTGAGTTAATTTACACACACCATCAATTTCATAAGATGCTTGTGTGTTTGGGTCAACAGAAACATTTTGCGAAAATAGCACGTTATTAAAAAATGCTTCTGGTGTATTATATTTTTGATTAGCACTCGCGGCTTTTTGGATAACCTGTTCAAAACCACAAGGCAAATCGTCTGCCAATACAGAACCATTCAAAGCAAGAAAAGCACTGGTAATAATAATTTTGTGTTTTCTGATTTTCATCTATTCCCCCGATTAACTTAACAGTATAACTATATTGAAAGAACTCCAAGTTCACCAATCACAAATATCAAATCTTTTGACAAGATATCCCGATGTGTGCGAGATAGATAATTATCTGGCTTAGTGTTGCAAATTAATTTTTAAATTTGCAACACTATTGAGCGCCTGTTCGCTTATGGCATTATCATGGAATCCACTCCGTAGTTGATCACAACTGGCTGTATAAGCATAAACAGAAACAAGTACTGAAAAAGAGATAATTAAAACCATAATAGCAATCCGTACGTATTTCATATTTAACCCTCAATACTTGTCAATTACAAAATGTGATATTACAGATTTATTGTGCCTAACACAATTATGAAAAATTACTTATGCCTAGCGATTTTTCATAATGCAAATCATATTTTTTTGATGATGACATATTTTAAGCATTTACAAACTATATTCAATTATTCATGTTCATTGCATTCTATCTATAATAGATTGTATTAATCAAAATTAATAATCAAAAAAGTGTTTGCATATACCCCCATTTATTTATTAGTAATTGTATTGTTACTGTCATTGATAAAGCGTATCGGCTCCATAACATTTCCACTATGGTTATTAATGATTATAGCTGCTGTTTTATGTATTGTTTTCCAAAACGCATCCCTTACCGAAGCATATAAAGCTATTGACTTTGATATCATAGGTTACTTACTTGGCGTGTTTATATTAGGGAGTGCTTTAGAAGACAGTAGACTTATTGAAAAAGTAGCGCTAATTTTATGCAGGCATTCATCAAGCCAGAATCGGATTTTATTAAAGCTCATTTATCTTTTTGGAATTTCTTCCGCAATACTCTTAAACGATACTATGGCGATTATTGGCGCCGCCGTTGCTGTAATTTTAATTAAAAGCATGCAGGTTGCTTCAAAGCCTTATATTTACGCAACTGCATTTTCTGTCACAATTGGCAGTGTCATGAGCCCCATTGGGAATCCACAAAATCTCCTGATTGCTAATACCTTTACATCAGGTGTATTTTTATATTTTATATCGTATTTATTAATTCCAACACTTATTTGTCTGTACTTATGTTATTGGGTTATTTCAAAAACTTATAAATTTGAGTTAAGTAAGCCAATAAACATTGCGGAAGATAATATTACCCTTTCTCCTTTTAAAAGAAATATATGTATTATCAGCTTAAGCTTATTTTTAAGCTTAATTTTGGCTAAAGTTATTATTGGAAATATCGATACTTCATTACATATTCCTTTTGCCACCATTGCGCTAGCCCCAGCCATATTAATATTATTAGCATACCCTGAAAGGCGTTTTGTAATTCAAAATACAGATTGGCGAACAATTGTATTTTTTATTGGGATGTTTATTTTAATCCATGCCGTCTGGCAAACTGGAGTTTTGCAGTCAGGCTTTAGTGGGCGCGAAGGTTGGTTTAATGAGATTCTACCAATTTTGATTATTTCCGTTATATTAAGCC
>CAJXRW010000132.1 GCA_913060525.1 uncultured Gammaproteobacteria bacterium | reverse complement strand
TACACAGAGTAGATCGTCGGCAGCGTCAGATGTGTATAAGAGACAGCAATAAATATCAATTTTTGGAAACAATCTTGTCTGCAAGGGGAAAACTATGGATTTTTTATCAAGGTCAATTGGCTGAAACCAATGAAGCTGTTCAGCCTTCTTCTGCAGTCTGTGATTTAGTGGATATCCTAACTGAGTATTATGGTCTTTCAACTCAAGACTTAATGACTAAACATCCATTACAGAGCTACCATAAAAATTACTTTGTGGGTAATAAACGCTATAAAAATTATAATTTATTTCAATGTGAGATTGCCAGGCGATTACAAGAATCTCAAATACAGGGTTCAAGAATTCAAAAGCCATTATGGTGGTCACGTGGTGATCGCCTCTTGCTTGAGTGGTCAGAATCAGTTGAAATTGATGATTTAATCCAATTTGTTAAAAATCCACAAAAATACTTTGTTAGAAATATTTTACAGCTTAGATTAAATACACTTGAAGACGTCGTGGATGAAAAGGAACCTTTCTCAATATCAGGGCTTGAAAATTATAGTTTGACGCAAACTCTGATTGAGACGGTGTGTCATGTTGAGTTGGTTGAGCCAGAGAGATTATATGAGCAATACAAAGCAAAGGGTGTGTTATTAGGCGGTGCAGTTGGTCGACATAACTTTGAGAGTTATTTACAAAAAGCGAGTAATTATAAAACGGTATATAAACAGATTTGTCTTGATGCTGGGGAAAAGATAGACGACACCATTATTGAACAACAAGTTGGTTTAGATGCTCAAACCTGTGTAAAAATATCGGGTGTATTAGGTAATCAGCATAAAAATGCTCAAGTAATATTTAGAGTAGGGGAGTTAGATGGCAAAACGTTTTTAGCTGTTTGGATTCAACATCTCGTTCTAAATACAGTACAGCCTAAAAAAACGTATCTGATATATGGTAAAGACCAAATACAATGTAAAGTTTTCCAACCAGAGCATGTAGAATTATCCCCGCTAAGCGAATGGCTGGCATGGTTCCAAAAAGGCCAGCAACAACCCAGTACGTTAATCACCGAGCCTGCATTTTCCTATGTACTGCAATTACACACAAGTCGTAGTAAAAAATCTCCTGGAGAGATGGCGCTAGAGACGTTAGTGGCAGAAATAGATAAAAATCATCAGCCAGAACTTAGGTTGTTGTGTCGGAACTTTTCGCAAAGTGAACTGAATGAGCTGCTTAATGACTCATTTCAACAGATATGTGAACGCTTAATTGACCCAATTTGGAGTGCGCTGCTTTGAATCATCAAACTGAAATATTTAATGCATTTGAAACTCAGTTAAAAACAGGTGCAAATCTAATCGAAGCCAGTGCAGGCACGGGTAAAACATTTGCGATTGCTATGTTGGTGGTGCGCTTATTGGTTGAAAAAAATATTAGCATAGCAGAAATTATCGTCACTACGTTTACTAAGGCGGCGACTGCTGAACTAAAAGAACGTATTCGTAGCCGTATTCAAGAGGCATTATTATTAGCAAAAAATAAACCTGAATTGGTAGAAGATCAACTACTAAAGGATTGGTTTTATCGGCTTGATGGCGCTTTGCAGAATCAAGCGAGAGAGGGACTAACCCTGGCCTTATTGGAAATAGATCATGCAGCCGTTTTTACCATCCATGGTTTTTGTCAACGAATGTTGGTTGAGTTTGCATTAGAAACAAATCAATTATTTAACTTGGAATTAACGGAGAATATTAATAACTTGTTTGAGCAAGTGGCAGAAGATTTTTGGCGTAAGGAAGTTTATGGCGCAGATGAATTTACCATCAGAACCTTAGTTAAAGAATACAAAACACCCGCAGAGTTATTAAAAAGCGTTGAAAAAGGTTATACCGCATTAAAAATTTATCCTGAAAAATATGACATTCCAACTTATAATGCGGATGAAGTGACACAAAGCTACAGTGATGCAGTTAGTTGCCTGGATGGTTTTAGCGATATTTTTAATACTGAAAATAAGGCATTTTTTAAGAAAGAGAGTTGGCAGATATATCAGCAAATACAGCCTGAGCCATTTTTATTATATGACCATTCAGACTTATTTACGGAAGCGGGAGTAATCGCATCATTGAATGGTCAAAAGTTCCGAGATACTAAGAAACAAAGTTCAGATGAGAAGATACAAGTTTTTCTTCTCAAGTATGGAATTACCTTTGCTCCTTTTGAAAAATTTGACCAAATCATCCAAGCGTCAAAACAATCTATTCTTGTTGGTATGCGTTACCGCTTGCTTGAAGTACTGAAAGCTGAAGTACCAATACGTTTGCAGAACCAGCAAATGACGAGCTTTGATGGGTTGATTCAAGCATTATCTAAAGCGATGAAAGAGAATAACCTTCAGCTAATCACAGCGTTGCAGCAGCGTTATAAAGTCGCTTTGATTGATGAGTTTCAAGATACTGATAAAGACCAATGGGATATTTTTGCTAAGGTGTTTAACGCTGACTCACATTATCTGTACTTAATTGGTGACCCTAAACAAGCCATCTATAAGTTTAGGGGTGCAGATATATTTACCTATTTATCGGTTGCGAAACAGGTCGATCAGAAATACACCCTTGCCTATAATTGGCGATCACATCCTGGTATCGTGAATGGGGTAAATGCGTTATTTCAATCTATGGATAAACCATTTGTTATTAATGATTTTCCTTTTGATCCAGTCGTTGCTGCCAAGTCTGATAAAGATGGTGTCATTGTAGACCGATCAGGAAAGTCAATACATCCTATGCAATTGGCGACCGTGACTGTAAAGTCAGAAATGGCACAATGTATGGCAGAACAGATTGTTCAATTATTAAGTGGGGAGTATTTTCTTAAAAAAACCAAGGATAATGAAACACGTTTAATACAGGCTAGCGATATCGCCATCTTGGTCAGTTCGCATAAAAATGCAGAGGTCTATCAACAGGCGTTATGGCAAGTGAATGTGCCAGTTACCATCAGCCGTACAGCCTCAGTTTTCCGTTCAATTGATGCTGAACAATGGTTAAAAGTATTATATTCAGTCTGTTACCCAAATAATCTGGTTCATCTTAAAGCCATGTTAAGCACTGATTACTTTGGTTTGAATGCCATTTCTTATTACGAGCAATATTTGCAATCTGAAGATAAATTAGATGCTTTGATCGAACGCTTTTCCCACTATCATCAAATATGGTTAGAGAAAGGCTTTATGCCAATGGTCACTGAATTGCTTTCGGTAGAAATGAACGAGCAATTATTAAAATTACCTCGATTTGAGCGGCGATTAACCGATTTGCTCCATGTCAGTGAATTAATGCAGCAAGCCATTGCCACAGAAAGGTTTGGTATGTTTAAAGCGTTAGAATGGTTTCAGCAACAAATTGCAAATGCATCTGATAACTTAAATAGTGCAGAAGAGCAGAAAATCCGTTTAGAAAGCGAGCAGAAAACGGTGACGATTATGACGATGCACGCATCAAAAGGGCTTGAATTCCCAATTGTATTTTGTCCGAATTTAGCTGAATCCTCTTCGTTAAGAGCAAAAGATATGATCATATTCAATGAGCCTGATATTGGACAAGCGGTTGATATTGGTTCTGCTCAATTTGATGCGCATCAGCAACAACTTATCCGAGAAGATTTATCTGAAAAGATGCGTTTATTTTATGTGGCAATTACCAGAGCAAAATATCGATGCTATCTTATTTGGCCACAACAAGAAAAATCGAAAGCATTGTCTTTTGAAAATCACTCCCCATTATCGTACCTGATGGGGTTAAGTAATATAAATGATACACAACGGGTACAATCGCAATATATCAATTTGGTAGAACAATATCCTGATATTTTTAGTATGAGCGATTGGCAAATTGTAAATGTAACCCATCACCCTGCGCTTGAAGAAACAACGACAACGCAGCTTTCACCCTTATTGTTGGAAAAAACCATTAATCAAACTTGGCAGATGACGAGTTATACAGCACTATCACGACTAGCAGATGATTCAACACAACAAGATATTGCCTATATAAAAGCGGAAGATGAAATTGATCCACTACCAGAGGAAGTGATACATTCTGACGCTGACTCTGATCAACTATATGCCGAGCTGCCAAAAGGTGCTGCGACAGGAAATTTAATCCATGAAATACTAGAAAAATTCAGTTTTAAAACGCTGGTTAATGAGGTGTATAGTGAATATATCGAACAGGAAATTAAACGATATTGTGTAAAATTTTCATTACCAGAAAATATTATTCCAACGGTGAAGTTATTGCTTAAAAACACACTGAGCTTACCACTTGATCTTCTTGGGAAAAGTTCTTTATCGGAGTTATCAGATAAAAACACCTTAAAAGAGATGCCGTTTTATTTATCATTAAGTGCGATGAATACGCAGCAAATTAATGTGTTACTGGCAAAAGAAACAACTTTCCAGCCGATTGGTTATAAACAGGTTGAAGGGTTGATGAACGGGTTTATCGATTTAATTTTTGTTAAAGACGGAAAATATTATCTTGCTGACTATAAGAGTAATACCTTAGATAAATATGATCAATTATCTTTGACGGAAGCAATGCATCATCACAATTATGGTCTTCAATTGTGGATATACTCGGTTGTATTACATCGGTTTTTGCAAAATACGTTACCAGATTATCAGTTTGAGCAACATTTTGGCGGTGTTTTTTATTTTTTTGTCAGAGGTATGATTCCGAATCAAGATGAAAATGGGGTCTTTTATAAAAAGCCTGATATTCAAACGCTAACCAGACTCTCTTCACTGTTATCTGATAAGGAAACCAGTCATGAATATTGAGCAAGTATCAGATAGTTATATGGCCATAGATATTGCCCTTGCTGATTTTTTTGCTGGCGATATCAAATCAGATCAGCAAAAATCTCTGCTTGAAACGACGATAAAAGAATTATCGCAAAAAATGCGATCTGGGCATACTGGCATCCCTGTTTCTGATGCAGTAAGAATAGCCTTTCAAGAAACGGGTCTGGCGTCAGATGGTAGTCAAATTAAGCCTTTTGTGGTGGAAGATTCAAGTTTGTATTTATATCGATATTGGAAATATGAGTCCATTATCGCTGAATCAGTGAGAAATTTATCTCGAGTCGCACCACAAGCTTTGTCTAATATTGAGTCTATTCTGACACAATTATTTCCTGTGGAGACTTTGGATACCAGTATCGAGGGTATCGATTGGCAAAAATACGCAGTTGAACAGTCACTTAATCAAAATTTTAGCATGATAACGGGTGGGCCAGGAACAGGTAAAACAACCACCGTTATTAAGCTTTTAAGCGCATTGATTTCCATAAAAAAACTGGACGTTAAAATTTCCCTTGCTGCACCAACAGGCAAAGCG
Organism: uncultured Gammaproteobacteria bacterium; assembly: GCA_913060525.1. GTDB lineage: Bacteria > Pseudomonadota > Gammaproteobacteria > Francisellales > Francisellaceae > CAJXRW01. The sequence continues at coordinate 1,144 of CAJXRW010000132.1, read as the reverse complement.
GCTTCGAGGTTACAAGAATCTATTAACAGTGGTAAAACTAAACTCCAACAATTGCTGGGTGATACGACCGATTATATTCCTGATCACGTGTACACCATCCATAAGTTATTAGGGCCTAAATATCTTAGTCCTTATTTTAAGTATGACCAGACACGTAAGTTGCCATTTGATGTGGTTGTCATTGATGAAGCATCTATGATAGATGTACCGCTCATGGCAAAATTTTTACAAGCATTAAAGCCTAATGCTAGATTAATCTTGTTGGGCGATATTCACCAACTTGCTTCAGTAGAGGTTGGCTCAGTATTAGCAGATTTATCTGGCGCATTACCTGATCAAACTTTTTTTCTTAAAAAGACCTATCGTTTTTCAGGTGCAATTAAAGCTTTAGCAACTCATGTTAATAAACAAAACTATCCGCAAGTATTAACGGTGTTAGCAAATAATGGTGACGAAGTTGAGCTTATAGCGCATGGTCAAAGTGCACTTAAATTCTTGCTTAGTAAGACCATTGAATATATTGCTAACATAAAAAATAGTCATGACATTGCCACTATCTTCAAACATTTTAATGCCTTTCAAATTCTATGTTCAAATAACTTTGGAGATTACGGTTTAGAGGGTATCAATCATTTCATTGAGCACGGACTAGAAAATAAGAATGTCATTTCAAAATCAGGTGGTTGGTATGTGGGCAAACCAATTATGATTAGTGAAAACGTTAGTCATTCTTCTATGCGCTTAAATAATGGAGACATTGGAATTTGTCTACCTGATGCTGAAGGTAAACTATTTGTTTATTTCGAAAGTGATTCACTAGGGTACAAAAAATATTCCCCATCGAAATTACCTAAATATCAAGTAGCTTATGCGATGAGTATTCATAAAAGTCAGGGTTCTGAATTTGATCATGTTGTGATTGCACTACCAGAGACAAGCAATCCCATTTTAACCAAAGAGTTATTATATACAGGAATTACCCGAGCCAAAAAACATGTAACGATGATTGCTAACAGGTCAATACTTCAAGAAATGATTGCACAAAAAGTGAGTCGTAATGGTGGTTTAGCCAGAAAAATTAAAAATACAGTCTAAAATATAACTGTCTCTTATACACATCTGACGCTGCCGACGATCTACTCTG
>CAJXRW010000131.1 GCA_913060525.1 uncultured Gammaproteobacteria bacterium | reverse complement strand
TCTACACAGAGTAGATCGTCGGCAGCGTCAGATGTGTATAAGAGACAGGCTGGGGAGTATAGTTCGTATAATTTGTGGCGTAACATACCTCTACTGTTTTGCCAAATATCATATCAGTATATTGATCCTTACAGTCAAGTTGCTTTGCAAAAACAATTGAACTGATCGCTACACCTAAAAATGTAATGGTAATGGTAATTCTAATTTTTAATGGTGACATAATATATCCTTATAAAATCAAATTTGGTTGTTGCATCCGTATCGCAAATGTTTGTTTATCTGCTGTAATATTCGTGAGCTGTTTGATATCAAAAGTATTGTCCAGAACAAATACACTCACTTTGGCGCACCAGGATACGCATTGATAAGCCGCTAACAAATCATTTTTAATATTTTGATCCGTTGATCGATAATATTGTGCCTGCGTAATATTTTGTACACGCATATATTGTTCACGAATCTCTGCATTTGTCGTCAAGCTCACATGTTTTACCAGCATCTTAGCACCCTCAGTAGCCGCAATCGTATTGGTGTCCTGACTATCTATCATGCACGTCAAGACTTCTAAAAACTCAGTTGCATTTTCAATACTTTTTAAAATAATCAAAATTGCTTCTGGAACTGCATTAGGGTGCGATTCAAAGACAATCGGATCAAATTGAGCTAAATGGTATAGCATGTGTCCTTTTGCCATCGGAGTGGCATTTGAAATAATAGCAGCATCCATTTTTTGAATTTTTTCAGCCAAGTCAACGATTGATGCCAGCCTAGCAACTCTTTCACCTAAATCAGGTATTAAATTGGAGACATATTTCTCAACTTTACCAAAACCAACTCTCACATTTTCAAGAACAACTTCCCCTTCTTTAATAAAAGACCCCATTGCCTTCCCCGTCCAAACCGCAACCACAATTAACTTTGATAACGTTTCATAAGCCTCACTCTGTATCACTGCACCAATCAGCTTGTTAAGATCAAAATTAGTTAATTTAAGCTGTTCATATAAGAAGATGATCATTTGTTGAATGGCATCTGCACCAATCACACAGGCAAAAGAGCCTTTCCAACCCGCACCAAAACAAATCTGAGCACTAATGGCAAACGTGAATTGACCTTTGTTTTTGTCATACCCAACAAAGTAAGCACCGTGAAAACCTGCGCCCACATCCGCTTCGATGCTATAGCTTAGCTTGGCTAATAATTGCATTGCTGGAGCAGAACGAATACTTGAGCCCCAATATTGGGTAACCATATTACTTTCGGTGTTGATATTATCTAAATCAACGACGTATTTATAGCCATTAAAGCCTGTGACTTTTGCCCATTTGATTTCACCTGTAACAGCACATCCAGCCGAAATACCTGCAAAAGTGCCAGCTTCTCCACTGGCACTCATTGAGCCATTTAATAAATTTGCTTTAGCATCACCACCCACATGACCAGTTTTTTGTTTAATGTAATCGGTCACGGCTTCCTGTGAAACGACCACATCGGTACTTAACATGGCACTGACGCCTGCATAGCCATGTAGATCAATGGTAATGTCTAATAAGAAAACACCCAGGCTAATTTTATCAGCACCGCATTGTAAAATAATTTCTACACCGTTATCCGTTGGGTAGCTGCCTGTTGCAATGGTCGAACCATTAAAGACATCCAAATCAGCGATAATTTCTTCACCAAAACCCATGTCTCTTAATTTAGGATCATAACCTCCATAGGTTGAAGCTTGAGAAGCATAGCGCAACATTGCTGCTTCGGCACTGACATCCATATTGAAGATATTGTCTTCTTTGGCGATGGTATCATTGAGTTGCGTAAAACTGCTATTCACTGATTCTCTAAACTTTTCCACATAATCACTGTCTTCAATGGAAATGCCTTCTTTTTCAAAAACAGCTTTTTTAATTTCACTCATGGTTAACGGTTTAAAGGATTTCTGCTTGGTTTGGCTGACTAAGCCATCTCCTAAATCAATCTCTGTCGATTCACTTTTTTGGCTGGACTTACGTTGTCCAGTGGCTTTTTTAAAGGTATATTCGCCATCATCCCCTTGAGTAAAACCGATGCCAACTAACCCCTTATTGCGTAGCTTATCAAATGCCGACTTCAGCAGATAATTCCAAGGATGGTAGTCACCCAGCTTTTTTAATATTGGTTTAGGGACGGTTGGCTTAAACAGGTTAATAACTTCTTTAAAGTCATCGTTATTAATATGGGGTTTAATTAGGTCAACCATTTTTTGACGTGCCTGATCAAGATCAGGACACGCTTGAACTTCATTATCAGGATCTACATATGCTTGGTGGTAGCCTTCTACATCACTATATTGCAGTACTTGCTGAGCTTGAGCAATATCAGAAGTTAATACTTGTATTCTTGCTTCACAACTAGCCAAGGCTTGTTGTTTGGCTATTAATGCATTCTGATATTCTTGCTGAGTCGTATAGGCGCTTACACCTTGTTTTTGTTGTACTTGAATGCCAGTAATATAACTTTCTCGACGCATTTCTAAGCTTGCTTTTTCATCTGTAGATTGACGTATTTTATCTTCTAAGTCTGTTTTATTCTGCTCTGGCGTTTTTGCCAATTTATCATCATAAAACCCATCATTAACTTTATCATCGATCTCCCAGACTTTATCAAAGACCATCTTGTTACGTTTAGTGACTGCATTGGCATAATCTTCAATCGCTTGCTGATATTCAGCACACGCATCTTTCAAATCATATAAATCTTGCTCTGATAAAAAATAGACTTCTTTTGCGGCAGGGTCATAGACGGCACCATAGTATTTCGAGGCGGGAGTAAAGTTCCCCTGATGCCAACAGATAGGCGTTCCTGGAATACGCTCTTTGGTCATATCCGTTTCGACTGGCTGATTCCAAATATCTGTCCAGCAAACAGTTGAGGTTGGTTTATCCGTCATGGTTATAATCCCTTTTCATCTTGCTGAAACTGCTTTGAACCTTCAGTAAAACTCACTGTACCGCTATTTGAAAAAGCCACATAGTTTTCCATCACATTCGTATGATCAATATCCTTTTGAACCCAACCCATAATGCGATTGACTGCTTGGGCAATGGCTTCTCTATCTACAGAGGTTTTATCATCATGATGATCGAAATGTAATAAGGTATATAACCATCTACCTTTCACATAAGCCGTACTGTATGGATAAACATCGTTAAAGGCATCGCTGTTAATCGCATACGCTAAATCATTGCGTTTCAATTCCTTTGATTCAACTTTGTTTTTTATATCATTAATCGTGTTTTCATGATTTTTAAACAACTCAACCATATTGCAATATCCCCATACCCCATAAGCAACAATGTCATTTAAATTATCATAAGCAGATTTTTCCATTCGCCCACTGTCAGCATAACCTTTATCCAATAACTGATAGTAGGCGAATTGAATAAAATGAATAAACGTCTTTGCCGTCACCACAAACGGCATCCTATTCCCACTACGTTGTGGTTCATCGCCTTTGTGTAAACTTTCATATAACCAGGCATCATTCATGGCAATATAAAACTGATTGTCTTGATAGATAACTTTAAACGTTTGTGGAACTTCTGCTGGTAGTTGTGCTGAACCACCCGCTTCTGCAATATGTAAGAACTTTAATTCACTTTCTTCACCAAATCCAGAGGGTCGTTCTAATGCCCAACCTAAATAACCTGTTACTTTATTACCAAAGGGGATGGAGGTTAGTGTTTCTGCTTTTGATTGGGTTTCAAAATACGGATAGGTGATGTGTTCATTATCCGTTTTTTCTTCTTGCGCTTGATAGGTTATTTCATCTGAAAGCAAGAAACTTGCACCTGCAAAGCCTTCTAATTCAAACTTTAACTCTGCGACAAACACCCCAGTGGCAATATCCTGACCTCGTTGCTGCATTAAGTTGCCATGTGCATTCGGAAAATAGCCTCCTATTATTGCTTTACCTTGGGCATAATCTGCATGAATTGCATGTTGATGTGTCAGCGGAAACAAAACAGGATCATTATTAAAACCTAACTGATCTGTCATGCCCATGGCATAACGCATGGTAATGGCTTCAGGCGTGGTTGAATAATTTTGCGTATCTAAGATACTTTGTTGGGAATGTAAGCCAATTAGTTTTCTAAAGCGCTGATACGCTGAATTACTCGGCTCTGCCAATGCGTTTTCAACTGTTTCATCCTGATGTTGACCCGCAATGGTCTGCGTTAGGGTTTCAAAATCAATGCTTTGCTTATCATCATCCATGGGTACGGACGTGGCGGATGCCTGATAATCTTGAAATTTCGCCCAATCACTTTGATCCATATAACTGACATGCATGGTGCCAAAGTGAATCAGCTCAACTAACTGACTACTACTAGTAAAAGCCTGACTAGCTAATAATTGTTCTTGAATATTTTGCAGCGCTCTTGATGCTTGACGAACGTTTTTAGCCTTTGAAAGTCTTTCACGCTCACTAATCAATGAGGCAGAAATGGAAAGTTGCACCTGTCCTTTAACATCATCCAACGTATAAAAATTTTGAGATTTGGGTTCGAACAGAATATCAGCCACTTGATACACGCCTTTGTGATCCCATTTAATTTCATCATATTCATATTGATTATCGGTTAACTGTTTATTGAGTTTACGCAATGCATTTGGGTGGCTTGCTGCGGGCATAAAGTTCATGGCAGAAGACGCAATGGCTTGATACTTATCTGTTTTAACGATTAGCGATGCTTGTTTTAAAATGCCTGATGTTGCTACTCCCCCAATCTTTTTACCTTTGGCATAGGTTTTATCTCCTGCCACATTGTAAGTGGTGGTATTAAAGGTAATGTTTTCAGTGGTCTCATAGGTTTCATTCTGCGGTGTTTGTGACTGATAACCCGCATAAGAATGAATTTCATGGGTTTTACCCACAAAGGTTCCAGACATACTATCCGCTTTCATTTTAATATCGTGCTGATTGGTTTGTTCAGAAATGGACTGACCTTGATAGGTTTTATCGATGATTGGAGAACGTTGCTCAATGGTTGTGGTTGATCCCGCTTTATGCGTTTGGGTTAAGTCACTTTCTGTACTGATCTCAGTGGTATCTTTCGCTGACTTTAGGTTTTCAATATGGTCTTCTTCATAACGCACCTGGTGATGGGTATGTTCGGTCGAAACATTTTCAACATTTTTTCCAGATAAGGACTGATCATACTTACTTTGTTTCTCCAATGATGGCTTTGGCTGGTCATCATCGTTTTGATCCAATACAAATTTTGCCATTATTATTCCTTATGCTAACTTTTTAGTTCACTTGATGAGTCCAAACTTTGATCTGAAAGCATTTGTTGGATACCTTGTACCATCGCCGTACCCGTTCAAAAAATTACCTAAAAGTATAGCAGATCAAATATACAGGACAATAAAGTGCTTAGGCTGGAATCAGATTAGCATGGAAACACATCAGGCAATGCCTTGCCAATATACGTAACATCAGTCAACTCCCATTCGTGAACAATATCTTTGGCTAATTCAACCGCTTTTTCAGCGTGATCAGTTTGAACTAATGCTTGATGGCGGATACCTATTACTTGCCAATATCCTTTGCTTCCATTATCAGGGTGATTTTTGAAATCAATATCGTGGAAAGTGATGCTGCCTGCCAGTGTCTTTTGTGAATACTTAAGCGCTTCATCACTATTTCTTAATTCATATATATAATCAGACTGATAGTTTTCAATACTTTCATTAGGATAGCCTTTCTGATTAGAAAGAATAGTTGTCCTACCAATCTTGAATGTTTGTGGCTTGTTTCTCTCATTATGATGTGTATGGCCATATATCCATACTTTGGGTTCATACTTCTCAATCAAATATTTTACATTTGCCGTAAAATAAGCAGTTAATTCAGAACCACGATGTTGCTCAGCTGAACATTTTTCATCAATAGCAAAATGCGTAAATACAATTTTTTGTCTATCCGACCCATAGTGCAATAAGTCATCAAGTTCTTTAACTGACTCTCGAAACAATTGACTACAATCCTGCGTTGAAAAAGGCTTATTTTTGTAACAAATAACCTTAAAATCAGCAATCGCATTGGCAGCAATTGCCTCAGCTTCTGAAACTGGTTTACCTAAAGTAAAATCTGTCCATAATGTAGAGCCAATAAAATCATATTCTCCAATAGGTAAAACCCGATTATTCATAAAATGAAAATTCTGATATTTTGCATCTAAGTCTTTAAAGAACAGATTCATTTCATCAAAATCATTATGATAATATTCGTGGTTGCCTGGTATAAATAAAACAGGGATAGAAGCCTGTTGCTGTAATTTATTATAAAGCCATTCGATATCTTGGATGTTATTAGAAATATCGCCAGCCAAAATCACAACATCAGCATCAGTGATATCAGGGACAAACCGTCTAAATTCAAGATGTAAGTCTGAATGTATGGCTATCTTTAACACATTGATCCCCGATATTAAATAACACAAATGTTTTATGGTGGAATTATATCTGTCTCTTATACACATCTGACGCTGCCGACGATCTACTCTGTGTAG
>CAJXRW010000130.1 GCA_913060525.1 uncultured Gammaproteobacteria bacterium | reverse complement strand
GTATCACCCAGTCCCACACCATAACTCAGACTCAATAAAATAATATAAGAAAATTTAAGTTTCATGGATTTTCTCCAATTTATTTAGCACCTGTTATTTTGGAATTTATGAGGGGTCTTGTTCAGTCGGTGCAGTACAGGAACCTTGATTTACAGTGGTATCATAAAAATCAACACCGCCATCCTCACTTTTTTGACATGATGAAAAATATAGTTTTGATGTAAAGGGATTCCCATAAACATCTTCCCCATTCACTTTGAATTTTAACGTTTTTAGGGTTGTTTTATCATTATCAAATGCGCCTGAACCATCAAGACGATACTGAATTAAGAAATCTGACAGCTGTGAATATTTACTACTAGCAGTTTGAGCATTAAATTTGATTTTATTTAGCCCTTCATTCGCATTAAATGGCTTTTGAACTGGATTAAATGTCAACATAATAACATCACTTTCAGCGCAAAGATTAATGCCTGGGGTTATCTTTTGCTGAAAACTATTTTTCCATGCTGAGTTTATATCTGAATATAGGTTGCGCCAAAAACGACTATATTTTTGGAAAACTGGATAGCCAGAGGTTGATGAAACACTATTACTGCTACTATCAAATAGTTTATTTAAAGCATTATTATAATTATCAGGTGACATTTTCAAGATTGAGAATGTTGAGGTTTGTGGCAGTTTAAAATGACACCCAGCATACATCATTGCAGAAGCGGCAACTAAGCGAATGTAAATACCACTTTCACCTTTCTCTACATTAAAATACTGCTCAAACCATGGATAATCTTGGTTTTTCGTTTGGTCCTTATAAAATACAGTATCTTGATACAAATAATTATGATGAAAAGTCGAGCTCTCCGCACTCTTAGGAAATTTCCCAATAGGCGTATCTGAAGCAATACCTAAAAATTGTTCATTGTCATGCTCATCAGTCAGACGAGTACCGTCGGTATTATATTCAGCTGAAAGTATATCACGACTAGAATTTTGAAGTTGATCGCCTTCTGGTATAATACTTATTTTTGCTGGTAGATAATCAACTGCAGAAGCTGATTTATCATTTTTCTTAATACTCGTTATTGTAAACGTTTTGTATTTAGCGTACCCATTTCCAAAAACACTCGTTTTAGAACTGGCATTTCCTTGCGTACCATCAAATCCAAACGCTGTTGCCTGGCTACTAGATATAAGCTCAGGTTCTCTTAAAATACTAGGAGAAGTTATTACAGAATATTCACTTTCGTCAGGCAATGCCCATGCTTTTAAGCTTAACTTATCTCCGCTATAATCAGTTCCACCCAGAATGGGATAAAACTTAATATCCGTTTCAGGACTAGAATGACCATCATGTAAATATGAAATGTAAAACTGATGCCCAGAATTGCAAGTACTATTCTTGCCTACTGAGGTGCTTGTCTTTGCAGAATTAGGTCCTCCCCCTAGACTATAGCCAGTATTATGCGTACTGATTTTGATTTTATCGCCAGTATGATAAACGTTTGATGCTGTACCTTCATAATGTACTGCACCATCACCACCCCCACTACTTTCTGCCAGCGTAATCTCTTTTGATGCAATACCATCAATAAATTTAAATGCTAGCTCATTATCAGTCAAAGGGTCAGAATGGCTTGAACCAATGCAAAATGGAAACTGTTGCTTACCATTTGCATAAATACGGACTTTATTATTGTTAACCTGTGGATAATTTTCGCTCGTTCTATCAGCATTCCAACTTATTTGATCAATCGTTGGTTTCTCGTGCGTACCAGCAGCATATAACGTCGTGAATGCAGGAGCCATGATTAATATACAAAGCAGTTTTCTATTATTCATTCTTTTCATACCATTCCCCTTAATTTCTCAAATTTAAGCTGTCATTTTGAGTATTCTCACCCTCGCAAAGGTTATCAGCACCATATTGACTCTTTGCAATACAAATGGCTTTACCATTAATATCTCGCCGTGTATGCACAGTTATCTGATCTCCAGCACCTGACTCACTCTCTGGACCAATTTTAGTGATATTGCGACCTAAAATGTCATAGACAAACTGGTGGGTGATATTTTGTGATGCATCATATTGGCTGGCATCAGGAGAAGGCGCCTGTACCATAACCAGGTTACCTAACAAGTTATATTCTTTCTCTACTTTTGAGTAATACAATTTATTTTTTAATACGCAAGTAATGAAATCCTCATTTATGTCATCATAAGAGCAAGTACGCAGCATATTTTGCACTAAGTCACTATTATTCATGTCGTCAGGATAAGGCAGTAAATAAGTAGCCAAATGTTTACCTGTTTTATTGCTGAGTTCGGTCACCTTAATTGGTAATTTTGCTTGATCGACAGTAGATGTATTATCGGTATCAGGCAAGGAGTAATGTGCAGTCAACTTAACCTTATTACCTTGCAAACTATTTTCTTGTCTATCTGGATTGGCCCATAAATCCACATGAAGTATATGAGAAGCAGTGCCATTCCCATTCACTATTTGTGTAATACGATTGAGCTCATCATACTCATATTTTGTCGTGCTACTAGAAAACTGAGGTGTGGCGGTACTTGCCGCTTCATTATAATGCGTAACCTGCTTTTTTTTGCCCGTTGCATTATAAGTTGTTTTACTTACCTGACACATACCAATATCACAATGCGACTGGTCACCCTGTTCAAGAAAAGCGTTATCAAATTCCTCAGCTAATTTGCCAGCCGTATTTAGATTAATTTGTTTAATATAACCCGTTAATTCATTATGATTTTTTTTCGAAATACCATTTTTACCACCATCATCATCTTCTCTTAATTTATAATGGATATGATGCTTTTTCACAGTCTTGCTATCGTTTCCAGCTGATGTAACTATCCCTTCCTTTTTAATGACACGCCCAAGTGCATCATAAGTCATTTCATGTGTAATTTTGCCATTGCCATCAGCCTGAATAGGACCGCTGGACTTTACTACCAGCCCTGAAGCATCATCATAATAATGTTCAGCATATATTTTATGCTGTTGTGTTGCTGCTTGATCTAAATAAGATAATTTAATTTCTTTAACTAAGTGCGTATCTGCTGGACCACCCTGAGGGTTATCTTCATATTTATATAAAATAATATTTTCGGTACGTGGCATAAAGTCATCTGTTGTTAACGGCGTACCCGTATTGGTCTGAATGCTATCTTGTTGAATTAAAGGGGAATTTTCAGCATAATGTGTTTCCTGCCTATATAAATAAGGTTGGTTACCATAACTACTTGTTTTAGAGCCCCAATGATTTTTAATTTCAGTTAACGGATACCCTGGTGCCTGGGAAGCAGGCTGAGTAATGTTAATTCCTTTAATGTTACTATTTTGATCTGGTTGATAGTAATGATTTGTTTGAGCAACTGCAAAATAATAGCCACCATTCTCTAGAGAATATTCCTGAATTTGATGCACATGAGTTGTTTGTGCAGACTTATCATTTACTTTGGTTTTATTCACCACAATTTTAGGCAGAAATGGCACACCGTTATAAGTATGATCTTGGTCATACAAGGTATCTTTACTATGCCCCTGCGGGCTAGTCTCGTGATGCAATACATTACCATACGTATCATACAGAGAAATAGCAGAAGAAACGGCAGTTTCTCCAGAACTAGCAACCTTATGCTTTGTCTTTACAATTTTTGGCATATTGTAAATTGGTGATGAAGGCTGATCAGAAGCATATTGATGTGTGATTTGCGTATTGTTTTGATTACCCTGATTATTCTTTTTTACATCAAAATCAGGTTCAAATTGACTATCGTAACTATAGGCAACCTCAACAGTATGACTTAAAACCATTTCATCACCATTGTCATCAGGTTTATAAACTGTTGTTATATTATTCAGCGGTCGTTGTAAATGATCATAATGCTGGTCTTTCAACACTTTAGAACTATTATCACTATTTGTTTTTGTTGAGCGAACATGATAGGTATAAGGATGTTTTTTCGTTGCTTGTGAACCCGACTTGTATCCTTTAGAGAAAAGTTCATCTGAATTATAAGCAAAAGTTGGATAACCTAAATAATTATGGCGTTCAAACTGAGGGCCCTGATTAGTAACGCGCCCATTTTCACAACCACCATCTTGAGAATTAGAACCATCCCCACCATAGGCATAATCCATTCTTTCATATTTTGTGAAGTCGGCACTACTTTCCCAAGAACAAGCTTTGGTAACTACAGGCAATAACGCTGTTTCTGAGTTTGACTTATTTATTTTTATGCCACCATAACTATAGGCCTTATAAGCACCTAATGGTGATGTTACTGATTTCAACAGTCCTTTTGAGTCTGTTGCAACACCTTCACTATCATAGTATTCAAACTTGGTTCGATAGTTATCAATGGTGCCATCCTGCTCGGTAATTTTTTGATTAATGCTGCCCAACTTTCTTGAAGAGTTATCAATATCAGTCATTTCCAGATCAACTTTCTTATCTGTTTTATTCTTTCTGATTGCTGACTCAATACGTAGTCGACTACTCTCCCCTATTTGATTATGAATATGGATATTATTGCCATTACTATCAGATACCTTATGCAAGCGATAGTCACTGCCATCGTTTGTATAATGAAAAGTAAGCTTATAACCTTTTGGATAAGTAACTTCTTTTAACACAAGAAATTTTGCAGACTTATCAGGATTCTTGCACGGATCCTTGCTACTTTTCTGACCTGTTTTAATTGTACAATAAGTTTCTTTTTTACCAGACTTTGTTAAGACCTCTACATTATAAAAATCTCCTGTGTTCTCATCAAATGTATCTGTCGTCATACTTAAAGATTTCATCTGGTTATATTGAAATATCAGCTTTCCATTTGATACACCCACGGGATAATAACGTTGACCTGATCCTGAATAAAATACATCATCCGCAACAATGCCAAGCCCAAATCCCCAATGGTCAGAAATCCGATAAGGGTGATCATGCGGAAGACCTGATGAGTTGTAGCTTGCCGTTAAATGAAAGTCCTCACCCAAACTCTTAGCATAAAGCTTCCCCAGATGATGTGACAGGTCAAGTTGCCCTGTTCGGGGATCAACCTCCACATCACCTTGAGAATAATTAAATGCAGCCGAGCTAACTTGTTGATTACTCGTTTCTGCGACAGCAATTGAAACATTAATCATTGATAATAATAACAAAAGATATCTTTTAATTTTCATGTCTGGGCCTGACCATTAATTAGACTGAATATTAAAAATATATTAGAATTTAAGCTTAATTCCCATGGGATGAGCTTTTTGTTTTGTCACGAAATGTCACAAATACTAATAGAACAACTTCAAAATACTTTCTTAATCCAGACCATGACCACTGACTTTTTCATTGATAATTCCAGATAGATAGTCATGTATTTTAGTAACTGGATGCATATCATTATAAAATAAAAAGCCCTGACAATACGGCAAGTCATTATCTGTCGCACAGGGCGTTGCCACATTGTGAGTAATATCTAATTTTTGATAGGCATTATCTTTGTTGTTATAGATATCTAAAAACAAATCATCAATCAATAATACATTCGATGGCGAAAACTGACCGTACGTTGCTAACACTAATTCTGTTTTAAGCCAAACATTATAGCTTTTAGAAACAATCGAAATAGCCGTTAACGCAGCCCAGCGTTTAAAAGAGCCAGATAGTCCGTTATTAACTAGTGTGGTAATTGCTGGTACCATTGAAAAATTAGGCAAGTTAAGCACATAGATATTTTCTGGCGGAACGCCTGAGTCCATTAATAACTTAACCGCCTTTACAATGTTTGAAATTGGATGAGATAATTTCTCATCCGTATGACCAGAAATTTTTATGATATTTTGGTAAAAATCATTTCCTCCTGCCCAAAGGATAAATAATGTATTTACGTTAGGGGTATGATTTACATCCTCCAAGTACATGTTCACCTGCTTCAACACACCAGGAACACAACTATATTCGCCATAATCATGAGTGCCTTTCATACAAAGATTTTCAGGCATCACTGGCCAAGGTGATTCAGCTTTATCATCAATATAATTATCACCTGTTTCAGCAGAAGCAACCGCATAAGAGACATTGCTGTCGTATGGATTAACCTCACCTAATTCGCGTTTTATAGCCAGTTTATTTCCAGTAGCAAACTGATAATGCTGAATCAAATAATTTTGCCAAGTATAACGGTGAGCATCTTCAGGCGATATTTCGCTCGTGATTGGCGCACCTGCGGGTTTAGGAATTCCCTGTGGAACGACCCAATAGTTATTACCAGCTGAATTTTCAGAGTATCCCATTGGGGAACTATCGCTTAAGCTATCACCAAAAACAATCAAGTTTTCAAACTTATTCCCTGATGCGTGATCATGTGTTGGCCATAAGTTAATGGCTAAAACCAAAGCAACAAATAATCCGACTAGAATTAAAATGCCATATAATATTTTTTTGATCATGATTATTTGTTACGTAATAATACCTATCTAATTAATTAGCCTAATCATTCAAAGATAGCAAGTTATGTCACTCTATACCCAGGGTAAACGCATCTAAATTTTGATTTTAGTTAGCAAATATGAAGGCTTTGTTC
>CAJXRW010000129.1 GCA_913060525.1 uncultured Gammaproteobacteria bacterium | reverse complement strand
GTAAAGCCTTTCTTAAACCCGCGGTACCTGTCTTATAAATGTGTATAAACCTATGTCAAAATTAAAGGGGAATTATTCACTTTGTAATGATTTAAAGCTTTGCCAACAAATTTCGGTAGATTAAGCTATTTTGTGTATAAATTATTAAAAGAGAATTAACATCAATTGTTAATTCAACATAAAAAGCTATGCTTTTATTAACACCAGCCTTTGCTTTGCCTAATTATGTATATAGAACAAATACCGTTTATTTTAATCCTGGCTATTATTGCCTTTATTTCATTATGTGTCGGCAGCTTTTTAAATGTGGTTATTTACAGAGTACCATTAAGGCTAAGATATCTATGGCGCAAAGAGGCCACCGAGCTACTTGATTTAAACACCAGCAATATTGAGCTGGAAGATTCCATTAATCTTTCATTCCCAGCTTCCCATTGCCCACATTGCAAACATAAACTCCGTTTCTGGCACAACATTCCCTTGCTAAGCTATATTATGCTAAAAGGAAAATGTGCTTTTTGCTCACATAAAATATCGGCAAGATACCCAATTGTCGAAGCACTTACTTGCATACTGACGCTATTGGTATTCATGCGTTATGGCATAACCTATAAAGCAGGGTTAGGCACCATACTCATCTGGTTTTTAATTATTCTGAGTTTTATTGATTTAGATACACACTTATTACCTGACTCCTTAACCTTACCATTAATCTGGATAGGGTTAATCGCAAATCACTTTGAATTCTTTGTTACCCTTAAATCGGCTGTTACTGGCGCCATTATTGGTTACTTATTTTTATGGCTGATCTATTGGATATTTAAATTTATCACCCAAAAAGAAGGCATGGGGTATGGTGACTTCAAGTTACTGTCTGCTTTAGGCGCCTGGTTTGGTTGGCAATCTATTGTATTCTTGAGCTTAACAAGTGCCATTATAGGTGTGATCATTTTCGTCATTACTACATACCATAAAACAGACAACTTAAAATACCAACAAATCCCATTTGGGCCAGCCCTCGCCATTTCAGGTACATTCTATTTATTTTATGGTAGTGAACTGATTACAGGGTATCTACAATGGCTCAATTAACGAAACAAGATATCATTAAAAAACTAAAGCAGCGTCAAGTTACCACCAAAGAAATTGACACCTTACTACACACCATCAACCAACAAGGTATTAATGATTTTTTAGGCGATCCAGACAATATATATAATATCATGTCCGAACAGTGCTCACTTATTACTGTGCTACTACGCATGCTATTCCCCAAACACATCGATGCCACACTAATCGCAATTGGCGGCTTTGGTCGTGAAGAGCTACACCCACACTCTGATTTAGATCTATTAATACTCATTGGCGCTCATTCTGATAAGAATCAGATTGAAATTGAAACATTCATTCATAACGTGTGGGATTGCAAAAACAGGAAAATCGCCCACAGTGTCCGAACATTAGATGAAATAGTGGATGATGCAAAAAACGATATTTCCTTTTTTACCGCACTATTAGAATCAAGACCCATTGCAGGGAAAATTCGAAATTATCAAAAAATTCAACAAATGTTGATAAACCACGAACTACTAAGCAAAGAAGAATTTTTTCAACAGAAATATGAAGAACAACAAGCCAGAAATTATAAATATTCCTCCAACCTGGAGCCAAACTTAAAAAACTCTCAAGGAAACCTTAGATACACCCATACCATTCGCTGGTTAATTTTTTATTGCTTTAATTTTGAAAAGCCCAGTTTTTTGACAACAAGCGGAATTATTACCAGAGATGAGTTTCACAGATTATTAATTGCGCACAAAATTCTAAGCAAGCTTCGCTATGCGCTACACATCCTTGCTGGAAGAGATGAAAATAGGCTGCTATTTGAACATCAAAAAAAATTAGCTGAAATATTCAAATACCCAGGTGACGAACATCAGAAGCCCGTCGAGCAATTAATGCGACAATATTATCAATGTACTTTTGACATTAAGGCCATTAGTAAAATTATTATTTCAGCAATCGCTGAAAGCCTGTTTATGCCATCAAATGATCACTCAGCCTATACAAAAATTAAAGGCGTTCCATTCAGAGTGTGCAACCATCTTATTGATACAGAATCACCCGATACAGAAATAATTGAAATAGAGTATGTATTTGACCCCTTTATTATGATGTCAACAAACAGCGATATAAAAGGCTTAACCTCAAACTGTGTCAGGGCACTAATTGAAACAGCATACGCAATGCCAAACTATCAAAATGCGTCTGAACAACTTAAGCACAAGTTTATTTGTTTTTTTAAATCGCCCAATCAAATTGCCAAACAATTACAAAGCATGCTTTCTTTAGGAATACTGGAAGCATATATTGCCAACATTACCAACATCAAAGCAAGAATGCAGTTTGATTTATTCCACGTACATACTGTAGACCAGCATACCATTCAAGTTGTTCAACACATGGAAAACATCATTAATGGTAGTTTGGATCATAAATTCCCCGAAATATCGAATATATACAAAAACGTCAATAATTCATATTTACTTTATTTGGCTGCTTTTTTTCACGACATGGGCAAAGGTAGTGGGCGAGATCATTCCGAATATGGCGCAGAAATTGCAGAAGAATTTTGTATATCACATAACCTGCCTGATGATGAGCGCGACCTAATTGTATGGTTAGTGAAAAACCATCTCCAAATGAACTTAATTGCACAAAAACAAGATATTACTGATATTGAAGTGATAAAACAGTTTGTTGAATCGGCAGATACCAATTTAAAAGTAGATTGCTTACTATTGTTAACTGTAGCGGATATTCTGGGAACAAATATTGACTTATGGAATGACTGGAAAGCAAACCTGCTACTTAAATTGCACTATTCAGCTAAGCGTTTTTTAAACTCGCCCAATATTCAGAAACTTCAGCAAACACAGTTAGATGAAATTGAGCACAAAAAGCAATCGGTTATTAATCGGCTACAATTAAGTGAAGACGATGAAAAGCAGCTTAGAATTTTCTGGGACACCTTACCAGAAGTCTATTTCAACTATAACACTGCCAATGTCATGAAATGGCAGGTTCAAAATATTGGCATTAGTGACTCTCCGAAAGAGAAAATTGTCTTTATTAAATATTACCCCCGCCTAAAACAGTGCATGTTGACGACATACCTACCCAGAGCCAAGCATATTTTTTATGATATTATTCAGCAAATTGACTCGCTAAATTTAAGCATTACCGAAGCACGTATTTATCTAACGTCAGACAGCTATCTACTTGGTCAATTTGTGGTTACTAATCAAGATGGCAGCAATATTTCAGACCCCAAGCTAATCAGCTATATTCAAACAAAAATGTATTCTGGTCTTTCAAATCCTATCAAGAATATTTTAACCAGACGTAAAAAGTCAAAAATCAAAAACAATGTATTCGACATTAAAACAAGTGCAGTCATAACCCATCACGAGAACAAAAATTACAGCCTAATCACCGTTAGAACGCTAAATGGACCAAGCATATTGGTTCGTATTGCCCAAGTCTTTTACAAGCATAATCTAAGAGTCATACAAGCCAAAATTAACACCATAGGCGAAACGGTCGAAGATTATTTCCATATTAGCACACTTGAAGACAAGCCAATTCTGGATCAAAAAACACAGGATTCTATCTGCCAAGATATTGTGACTGTCTTATCATAAGCAGGCTATAAGGCTATAATTGAATATCTAATTGATCATTTGAGACTCGAACATGAAAAAGACCCTATCCATCACAGCCGCTGTCACAACTTTGGCATTATTTTTATCTGGATGTGACTCCGTAGAAAAATCAAAAGAATTAGTACAGCGTTCAACCAATAATCAATTAACCATCTTAAATCATTTTGATGCCGAACCAGATTTGTACGGCTTTGTGGTACGCAATAAAAATGCGCAAGAAGGGATTGTCTATACAACTAGAGATGGTCAGTATTTTTTTACTGGTCAGCTATACAGTGCAGCTGGAAAAAATTTAACTCAAGAACAATTTAATACTTACGTAGAACCTGAGTCCGCAAAATACGCTTATGCGAATGCCAGTAAAACCAGCTTCATTCAACAAGGCAAAGATACAGCGCCACATAAAATCTATGCGGTTGTTGATCCAAATTGTCTATATTGCCATAAATTTATTGAAGCCGCGCAACCTTTTATCAATAAGGGACAGCTAGCGGTTAGATGGATTGTTGTTGGCTTTTTAAAACCTACCAGCCAAACCAAGGCATATTCAATTATTGGTGCAGACGATCAAGTTCAAGCACTATTGGAGAACGAAAAAACATTTAACGAAAGCAAGGAAGAAGGTGGTATTAAACCAACTGCAGATGCCAGTGGCAGCACGAAACGTGAATTTGAGAAGAATATGGGTTTCATGAAAGATGCACACATCATGGGCACGCCAGCCGTCATCTATCAAACACAAGGTGGTATCAAACAACTAACGCAAGGCATGCCGAAAGACTTAAAACAGTTTCTTAATATGCCTGGCAATGCTTGGTAAAGCATAAACGATGTTCATTATTATATATGGCTTTGGGCTGTTATTTTTTTGGATAAAGGCAGCTCGAATGCGTGCTGAGCACTATCCACATCTAAATGAAGATGTTTTTTTGGATTGGAAGTCTAAATTACGCAGCTCACACAGAAAATATGCGGCTCTTTTTGTTTTACAAATTATGCTGGCTTTTATCGTCGGACTTGTGGGTCATGCCGTTAACACAACAACAGCAGAATTTGACTTAGCCAATACACCGATATATTTTCAGCTACTGGTCTATTTACAGCTTATCTATACCATACTGATTATCTGTTTCACTGTTTATAACGCCTATAAGAATCACCAATATGCAAAACAAATCGGGGCATATTAATGAAGAACCTTTATATTGGCATTAATTCTGGTACCAGTATTGATCATATAGACTGTGGCTTATTCTCTTTTGATGTCGATACGGTTCAAACCATCGCGACCCATAGCATTCCCTTCCCGACTAAACTTGCAAGTTTTCTGAAAGCAATATCATCTGATGTTGAAAGCAAGATTTTGCTCGCTGAATTAGGTCAATCTCAAACAGAACTTGCCACACTCTATTCAAATGCCTGTCGTGAACTCTTGCAAAAACATACGCTAAAAACCCATGAAATTACCGCTATTGGCTGCCATGGGCAAACCATCTATCATTCACCTTTTAGCCAACCTAGTTATACGATACAACTAAATAATGGCGCAGTTATCGCACATAACACGGGGATTGATACTGTTGTTGATTTTCGCTCAGCAGATATGGCTTCAGGCGGACAAGGTGCGCCCTTAGCTCCTGTATTCCATTATCAATTTTTGTTGAAGGATAAGCCAACAGCGATTGTCAATTTAGGTGGTATTGCGAATCTCACCCTATTAAATCAAAAAGACAGTGTCATTGGTTATGACACAGGTCCTGCAAATTGTTTAATGGATATGTGGGTACAGAAGCATTTCAACCTAGCTGTTGACCATAATGGTGAGATTGCTAAATCAGGCACGGTAATTAAAAATTTACTCGCAGCATTTTTTTCTGACTCTTATTTTCAAAAGCCATATCCCAAATCATCTGGGGTAGATTATTTTAATCTACATTGGTTAGACAAATATTTAGCAGGCAAACATTACACTCCTGAAAATGTAGTAGCAACCTTATGTGAATTGACCGCTCAATCCGTTACCAATGAAATACACAAGTCATTTCCTGCCATACAATCTGTTTTTGTATGTGGTGGCGGTGCTAACAATACCCAATTATTAAATCGTATTAACTTTCATCTACCTGATATAACTGTCTCTACAACCAGTGAATATGGAATCGACCCAGAATGGGTTGAATGCGCCCTGTTTGCCTGGCTTGCTAAAATGCATATCGAAAAACAGTCCATCAACTTATCCTCTATTACTGGTTCTACACATCCCGTTATTCTTGGCGCCTATTACCCTGCAATTAAGTAGGATATCTCAATTAGTAGATTAGGCATTCACATGGTAATATTATTTTGAATGATACTTTAAGGAATTGACATGCCAAATGAATCAGCCTTCCCAAAACTCTCTGAACCATTAAACCTCGGATTTACCACATTACGCAATAGAATCATTATGGGTTCAATGCACACAGGGCTTGAAGAAGACAAAAAAGGATTGGACAAACTTGCTGCCTTTTATAAAAAACGCGCTGAAGGGGGTGTGGGTTTAATTGTAACAGGCGGAATATCACCTAACCGCAGAGGCTGGCTCGTACCATTTGGGGCAAAAATGAGCACCAAAAAAGAAGCGAAAAAACACACGATTGTTACTGAAGCGGTACATGAAGCGGGTGGGAAAATATTAATGCAAATTTTGCATGCGGGTAGATATGGTTATCACCCGTTTATTGTGGCACCTTCAAAAATAAAAGCACCCATTTCTCCATTTAAACCCAGAAAAGCATTAAGCAATCGCGGAATATTAAATACTATTAAAGCCTACACGAACAGTGCAAAGCTGGCACAATTAGCAGGTTATGATGGTGTAGCTGTCTCTTATACACATCTCCGAGCCCACGAGACAGGCAG
>CAJXRW010000128.1 GCA_913060525.1 uncultured Gammaproteobacteria bacterium | reverse complement strand
TCTACACAGAGTAGATCGTCGGCAGCGTCAGATGTGTATAAGAGACAGCCATTAGGTGATCGCACCTGTATGGCATTTTCTGGTACTTTGGTGACCAGCGGTCAGGCAAAGGGTATCGTGGTTGCCACTGGCAGCCAAACACAAATTGGTCGTATCAGTGGATTATTGTCTGATGTTCAAACGCTAACAACCCCTCTCGTTAGCCAAATGGCAGTTTTTGCCAAATGGTTAACTGTGGCGATTTTGTTTCTTTCTGCAATCCTGCTTGGGTTTGGTTATTTTGTTGAACATTATACGTTTTCTGAAACGTTTATGGCAGTGGTTGGATTAGCGGTTGCTGCCATTCCAGAAGGGTTACCAGCGGTGCTCACTATCACACTTGCCATTGGTGTCCAGGCTATGGCAAAGCGCCATGCCATTGTTCGGCGACTGCCTGCCATTGAGACATTAGGTTCTGTCTCTGTTATTTGTTCAGACAAAACGGGTACATTGACTCGTAATGAGATGATGGTGGCATCGGTCTTAACATCTGAAGCTTTATTTACGGTTGATGGCGAAGGATATACGCCTGAAGGTGAGATTAAACAGAATGGAAAAACCATCCGTCCTGAAGCAAATAAGGCACTGCAAGCCATGTCCCAATCAGCAAATCTATGTAATGATGCTGCTCTTCGTCAGAAATCAGGATACTGGTCGGTTGAAGGTGACCCTATGGAGGGAGCCTTATTAACATTTGCCCGTAAAGTTAACAAAGATGCCATTACCGAACAATCAACTTGGCAACGTCTTGATGCCATTCCATTTGATGCGAAACACCGATATATGGCGACGCTTAATCACAATGAAACAAGCGATCAGACGATTATTATTGTAAAAGGTGCGCCAGAGCAAGTTTTAAATATGTGTCACCAGCAATATTATTCAGACCAAACGAACGCACCACTAAACAAAGAATACTGGAATCACGAAATTGAAACGATTGCTGCACAGGGTCAGCGTGTCTTAGGTTTTGCGATTAAGTACGTCAAAAATAAAAATGAACCCCTGTCTAAGTCCGAATTAACAGATTCACTCATATTTCTGGGGTTGGTCGGTATTATTGACCCACCAAGAACTGAAGCGATAACGGCGATATCTGAATGCCATCAGGCAGGCATTCGCGTTAAAATGATCACGGGTGATCATGCTAAAACGGCGGCAGCGATTGGCAAGCAAGTTGGATTACAGAACTCGGATATGGTGTTGACAGGTGCAGATCTGGACCAAATGGATGATGAAACCTTAAAGCAGGTTGTAACTGAATGCGATATTTTTGCCAGGACCAGTCCTAAGCATAAACTAAGATTGGTTATGGCTTTGCAGTCTCATCGGATGACGGTTGCGATGACGGGTGATGGGGTTAATGATGCGCCAGCCTTAAAGCGTGCTGATGCTGGTATTGCCATGGGACAAAAAGGCTCAGAAGCTGCCAAAGAAGCAGCAGAGCTGGTGCTTACAGATGATAACTTTGCATCTATTGTCGCTGCAGTCAGGGCTGGGCGTACTGTTTATGATAATCTAACCAAAGTGATTGCCTTTATCTTGCCTATTAATGGAGGTGAAGCAATCAGTCTCATTCTAGCATTACTCATTGGTCTGACTTTGCCGATTAGCCCAACTCAGATTTTATGGATCAATATGATTGGCTCAGCTATTCTGGCTATTACGCTGGCATTTGAGCCACCTGAACCAGAAGTAATGAAAAGACCACCACGTTGTATCTCAGCGCCTTTATTGTCTCCCTTTGTGATCTGGCGGATTCTATTTGTCTCTATTTTATTTGCGATTGGTATTTTTGGTCAGTTCCAGCTGGCATTGGCAATGGGTAATGATCTGGAAACAGCCCGCACGATTGTTGTTAATGCCATTATCGCCATGGAGGTGTTTTATTTATTTAGTATTCGTTATGGTTTTGGCACGTCATTAACATTAAGAGGGATGCTTGGAACACCACCAGTAATTATTGCTCTAGTCGTGATTATACTGGCGCAATTAGCGATGATTTATTTACCTTTTATGCAACAGATTTTCAATACCAGGGCATTAGGTGTGGTTGATTATTTACTCATCATGACGACGGGTATTATTTTATTTTTGCTTATTGAACTTGAGAAAAAAGTGCGAGTTTATTTCCTGACCGTTCCTTAGGTATATTTGAACGCAGCATACTTGTTCCCGAAGAAATAAATATCCAAGAAAATCGCACTAAAAAATAATATGACATTATATTATTTTGGTTGGGATGTTATGGTTCCGCTATTGCTTACCCTTCGATGCTGCCGAACGCTCAGTAGAGCGTATTAAAGAGGCTATGAAAAACGATCACTAGAGGCTAATGTCTCGTAGCAATAAAACGCACTTGGTCGTGATTTCAAAAATGGATTATGGGGTAACAGGCTCAACATAACTGAGTATCTGCTAGAAAATATTGCTCAGTTTGTTATGATTAAAATCTATTTTAAATTAAAGGCTGGATATTATGTCGATAAAATCTGATAAATGGATTAAAAGAATGTCTGAAGGCGCTAAAATGATTGACCCATTTGAGCCAGGACAGGTGCGCAAAAATGAAACAGGTAAGATAGTCTCTTATGGCACGTCCAGTTATGGTTATGATGTTCGTTGTGCAGATGAGTTTAAGATATTTACCAATATTAATTCTACTATTATTGACCCAAAAGCCTTTGATGAAAAAAACTTTGTCAACTTTAAAGGTGATGTGTGTATTATTCCACCAAACTCATTTGCATTGGCTAGAACGGTTGAATATTTTAAGATTCCCCGTGATACATTGGTTGTTTGCTTGGGTAAATCAACCTATGCGCGTTGTGGTATTATTGTTAACGTGACGCCTTTAGAGCCTGAATGGGAAGGGCATGTTACTTTGGAATTTTCAAATACGACTCCATTGCCTGCTAAAATATATGCCAATGAAGGTGTTGCACAAATGCTGTTTTATCAGTCAGATGAAATCTGTGAAGTTTCTTACAAAGATAGGGGTGGTAAATATCAAGGTCAAACAGGTGTGACGTTACCTAAAACTTAATTTTATTCTGATTGAGCAGTTTCCTGTATCTGTTCTAACAAGCCATATCCATCATTGCTAATTAATGATTCTTTCCAGACAATGCTGTCTTCATCTAAATTTGCTAAATCAATTATCGGATACTTTATCACTTTAAAAAAGGGTGAGTAGTCAAAGTCACATGGCACCATAAGTCTCGGATTTCTTTGAATTAACTCAAAGTAAGACTTAATTTTTTGTTCTGTTATAACAGGTAGAATCGGAAATTTGGCTTGGTAAAAAGCCTCAGCAATTAGCAAAGAGCAAGTGAGCTTAGTACTACCACCTGCATTATGGCGGAATAAGGTTGAGCGCCAACGCGTCGGTAGTATCCACCAGGGAATAAAAAAACGGACTAAATCGAAAACCTGCCTATTATCATACGGGTAACCAATTTTGGAAATGGCATAATTTATGACGGTATTTATACCTTCAGGCTTAATGCCTTCGGCTCTACATATTCTTAAATGGTAGTGTGTATAATTATCAAGCGGTTCTATGGTGACGCCTTTACCCATATTGCTTTCAATCAATAAAGGGATATTATTAGGGCCTGAATAGTGTTTTGACAATATAAGCTGTTGTTCTGGTGTCAGATCTTTTAGTCTGCCAATGTAAAGTGCGGCATGAGTCCAAGGACTTTGAGTGATTGCACGAATTGCACGGCTAACTCGGCTCCTTCCCTCGGCCAATATAATATCTGCTGGTGTTATATGTTGGCACAGGCGGGTAAAATCCGTTAGTTTCTCATTAATTGGTCGATAGATATCTTTAATCAACCAATTAGATACTAATTTATTTATTTTGAGTAGTATCTTGTTCATGTCAGAATTAACTTATTGCCTTTTATAAAGATTATAGCGACTGATAGTTCATTGCTTAAATAAAATGGTTGGTTTATGCAAAATGTGATATGGTTATCTCAGATTTACTTTCTTAGATATGCCATGATTAATGCGATTTTAGCTACTCCAAAGGTTACATTCCAGGCTCAACCAATTAGCCAAAAATGTTTAGATAAATATTCGACTGTTGTTGTCATTCTCAATAATTTTGATAAAGCGAGTATTACAGCTTTACCTTATGGGGATCTTTTGTTTAAAAGGCATGAGGATTCTATAAAATCTGATACGCTTTGTTTGTCTGCTGTATTACCTAATGATATTGGTTCCCAGGTTATACTATTTCACAAAAATAATATGGATAGTTTTACATACCTAACAGCCCTGAGAAAAGCGTTACAAAAGTTTACACAATTAGGTGTTAAGTTAGCGTTGGTAGATTTAAGCGGTTCCGAGTTTGCCAGCAAAGAAGTATTGAGAGTGCTATATGCAATGTCCCTTAACATGCCTTGTTTTAAATCTAAGAAAGAGGCTAAAAAACAGATTCAAGAGATTCATTGTTACGCCAAAGAATTTGGTTATATAGATATCGAGGCGGCAAATCAGGGTAATGCGATTGCTAGATACTTATCAGCACTACCTAAGAATTATTTGTCACCCGCTAAATATATAAAGTTTCTGAAGAAATTTGCAGTAAAACAAAATTGGGAATATGAGTTTTATTCAAAGAAAAAATTGGCATCATTACAAGCAAATGCATTTTTAGCCGTTGCCAGAGCAAGTGAAGAGGCGGGCATTGTGCATTTAAGATATAAGCCTAAAGCGAATTCAAATGGTAAAACGCTGGCATTGGTTGGTAAAGGTGTTTGTTATGACACGGGCGGTATTAATGTTAAGTCTGATCAATATATGTTTGGCATGCAGGAAGATATGCAGGGCAGTTCAGTGGCACTAGGTACATTTTATATGCTTAGCCAAATGGAAGTTCCCTACGACATTGACTGCTGGTTGGCGATTACTGAAAATAATGTTTCTGCGGATTGCTATACACCAAATGAAGTAGTGACCGCGAGTAATGGTTTAACCATAGAAGTGGTGCATACCGATGCGGAAGGGCGCATGATTTTAGCTGATACGTTGGTATTGGCATCGAAGAAAAAGCCTGATTTATTGATGGATTATGCCACACTGACGGGTGCGAGTATTAGGGCGGTTGGTAAGCGGTATGCCTCAGTTTTCACCACAAAATATGAGTTGAATGAGAAGCTCATTCAAGCAGGGAAGCAATCTGGTGAGCGTGTGTGGCCTTTTCCGATGACCGATGATTATGATGAAAATATTAAATCTGATATTGCTGATATCCAACAATGTAATTTGCTAGGTAGCCCTGATCACATTGACGCGGCAAGATTCCTAAGTAAATTCGTTAGTGGTTCTATTGATTGGGTGCATTTGGATTTAGCATCTGCAATGGATAACAAAGGGGGCTTAGGTGCTATTCCAACAGCATCAACTGGTTTTGGCGTTTGGTTTTCAAAAGTGTTTTTAGAGGGATATTTTACTACAGGATATTAAAGAATAACGGTTTTATTTCCGTGTAAAAATACACGGTCTTCAAATAACAATTTCAAAGCATTCGCTAAAACAACTTTTTCAACGTTTTTACCAAGCGCCTGCATGTCTTTCCAGCTATGTGCATGGTCAACATGAATGGTATCTTGAGCAATAATTGGACCTTCATCAAGATCATCCGTTACAAAATGAGCGGTTGCCCCAATGATTTTTACGCCTCTGTCATAGGCTTGTTTATAGGGATTAGCACCAATAAATGCAGGTAAGAATGAATGATGAATATTGATAATTTTATTTTTATAACGTGAGACAAAATCAGGTGAAAGAATACGCATATATTTTGCCAGAACCAAATAATCTAAATTCTCATACTCCGACAGTACCTCGAAAATTTTATTTTCATGTTCTGCTTTTGAGTGTCCTTCAGCACTCACGGTATGGTATGGAAGATTAAATTTCTCAACGAGGGGTTTTAGGGTTTCGTGGTTTGATATAACAGCTCTAATATTGGCATCAAGCTCACCATCTTCATGGCGAATTAACAGATCGCCAATTGCATGTGATTCTTTTGTCGCAAAAATGATGATATCGTGCTTTTTTTTGGGGATGACATTAATGATTGCTTGTCTGGGAAGTTTAGATTTAAGTTCATTTGATAGGTCTGTTGCATTAATATCACCTGAGACAACGGTGCGCATAAAAAACTTGTTTTTCTCACGGTCGACGAACTCATTATTTGAGATAATGTTTAAATTTCGCTCATAAAATATTTTAGAAATATGGTATACCAAACCTTTTGCATCATCGAGTTGGATAAGAATTCTATGTTGTTTCATGTGGATTCATAAAGTTTAAAATAATATGAGATGTTACATAATTAACCTGGGATTGACTATGCTATTCATTATTGAATATGTAATAATTCAGGTAGAAAAAATAATACTTTAATTTGCTATGGCGTTTGTTGTCTCACTATTTTTAGGTCTGGTTTTTGCTATTTTAACAGCTTTCCTGTTGTTGAGGTCTAAGTCTCATAAGTTTGGACGTGTTCGCCGACCTGTTCTTAATGATATTATGAACGGGGTTATTATTGCAGCTGTATTTTTCTGTATTAGTACTGTCTCTTATACACATCTGACGCTGCCGA
>CAJXRW010000127.1 GCA_913060525.1 uncultured Gammaproteobacteria bacterium | reverse complement strand
CTACACAGAGTAGATCGTCGGCAGCGTCAGATGTGTATAAGAGACAGTTTCTGGTGAGATTCTGGCTTCTGAATTAAAGCGTACAGTAAATAAAGCCAGTAATATGAGTAATCTTCTAAAAATAAAGCTAGAGTTTAGCATTTTACAGAAAGATGTATGTTTGTGTTGTGGTCATATAGTTGGCTCAATTTCATTAGAGTGCCAAAGAGATTTGGAATATTTTGATTATAAGATTGATCATAAATTTAAAGTAGCAATAACGGAAAATAGCGCTAAGCTGGAGATACTTGAAGAGCAATATGAAACATTTTTATTTGACGGTTTAGCAATTGCTCCGAT
Source organism: uncultured Gammaproteobacteria bacterium (assembly GCA_913060525.1). Taxonomy (GTDB): domain Bacteria; phylum Pseudomonadota; class Gammaproteobacteria; order Francisellales; family Francisellaceae; genus CAJXRW01. The sequence goes on along the minus strand of CAJXRW010000127.1, from coordinate 6,334 downwards.
AGACTTAGTAGAAGAAGAAATACTATTGCTGTTGCCGATTGCGCCAAAAAAGCCATTAAAAGATTGTAAAGTAGACAAAACTTCGGCATACTACGATGCATTTTCAAAACAGCCTGTAGATGATCTGGAAAAGGAAAATCCCTTTTCTGTATTGTCTACGCTTAAAAAGTCAAAATAGATAGGATAATTAGGAGATATAACATGGCAGTTCAAAAAGTAAGAAAAAGTCGTTCAAAACGCGATATGAGACGTTCGCACGATGCGCTAAGCGCATCAGCTTTATCTGTTGATAAAACCTCTGGAGAGGTCCATTTAAGACATCATGTGAGTCCAAATGGCTACTATCGTGGAAAAAAAGTTGTTGCAACTGGTGATGAAGAATAGATATAACCATTAGGTGGTAATGTAAAGTATGATCACAATTACAATTGATGCCATGGGCGGTGACCATGGTATAGAAACTACGGTTCCTGCCGCAATTAAAGCATTACAGAAACACTCGAAGCTTAATTTAATACTCGTGGGAGATGAAAAGAAGATTTCCGAAAAACTAGCTCATACTAAAGGTAAATATGACAGTTCTCGCTTAAAAATTCATCACACGACTGAAGTGGTTGGTATGGATGAGAGTCCATCTCTTGCACTAAGGCAAAAGAAAGATTCTTCAATGCGTGTGGCAATCAATCTGGTGAAATCAGGGGAAGCTCAGGCATGTGTTAGTTCTGGCAATACTGGTGCGTTAATGGCAACTTCAAAGTATGTGTTAAAAACTTTACCTGAAATTGAAAGACCTGCAATCGTATATGCATTACCTTCGTTGAATCATGAAACTGGAGAGGTTAAGCCAGTTTATATGTTAGATTTGGGTGCAAATGTCAATTGTTCTTCTGATCAATTGTTCCAATTTGGTGTAATGGGTTCTGTTTTAGCGACCTCCCTAACTGGTATTGAGCGTCCAAAAGTGGCATTGTTAAATATAGGTGAAGAAGAAATGAAAGGGCTTGATAGCATCAAGCAGGCATCAAAAATTTTATCTTCTTTTAAACATGTTAATTATATTGGGTACGTAGAAGGAAACGATATTTTTAATGCGAAAGCTGATGTAATTGTTTGTGATGGTTTTGTTGGTAATATTGCACTAAAAACCATCGAAGGTTGTGCTAAGTTCATAACAACCACATTGAAAGATTCATTCACGAATAGCATTTTTTCTAGAAGTGCGATGGTGTTGTCTGCACCAGTTTTAATGAAAGTTAAGAAAAAACTCGATGTGCGTCGTTACAATGGGGCAAGCTTAATCGGTTTAAAAGGTATTGTTGTTAAAAGTCATGGCGGTGTTGATGCAAGAACATTTGCCGTTGCTATTGATGAGGCGGTTAAAGAAGTGCAGCAAGATGTACCAAATAAAATTCAGCAACAAGTTGAAAGTGTTCTGCAACAACAAGACCAGCCAGATCTAGAGAGCTCTCAGGATCAGGTTGAACAGGAGAAATGATCGATGTATGCTCGAATTATTGGAACGGGTAGTTATTTACCAAAGAAGACTGTTTCCAATAAAGAATTAGAGAGCATTGTTGATACAACTGATGAGTGGATACAGCAGAGGGTAGGTATTGTTTCACGGCACTATGCTGAAGATGAGACAACGCTCTATATGGCTGACCAAGCAGCAAGACGAGCTTTACATGCTGCTGATATTACAGTTGATCAGATTGATTTAATTATTGTTGCTACGAATACTAGTGATTATATTATGCCAAGCACTGCCTGTATGTTGCAGCACGAGCTTGGTGCCAGGAATATCCCAGCTTTTGATATTGCAGCGGCTTGTAGTGGCTTCGTCTATGCGCTAGATATTTCCAAACAATATATTGAATCTGGAGCGGCAAAAAATGTTCTGGTAGTTGCATCCGAAAGATTGTCCCGCATAATGGACTTCAAAGATCGATCTACTTGTGTTTTATTTGGTGATGGGGCTGGAGCTGTTGTTTTATCGCAGCATGAAAAATATGGTATAAAGGCATCAATTCTTCATAGTGATGGTAAGGATAAAGATTTACTTAAATTAAAAAATTCTCTTGATCAACCCCTGTATGAAAGGGGAAGTTCATCGTATGCGCTTGAGATGATTGGTAATAAAGTATTTAAAGTTGCTGTGTCAAAACTAAGTGATTTAGTATTGGAGCTGATAAGTAAAGCTAGTATATCAGCATCTGATATTGATTGGCTGGTACCCCATCAGGCTAATTTAAGAATTCTTGAAGCTACTGCCAAGAAGTTGAATTTACCTATGGGAAAAGTTGTTGTTACTTTGGGTCACCACGGTAATACCTCTGCGGTTTCAATCCCGCTTGCTCTTGATGAGGCTGTTAAAGATGGTCGAATTCAAAAAGGTGACACCTTATTACTAGAGGCTTTTGGTTCTGGTTTTGTATGGGGTGGCGCAGTTATAGATTTCTAAAATTATTTTAACAAATGGAGATTTTATGAGTCAAAATGTTGCACTGGTATTTCCGGGACAAGGTTCTCAAGCACAAGGAATGATATCTGATTTTTATGATGCTTTTAATGAAGTTAGAGAAACCTTTCAGGAAGCGCATACCGCATTAGGCTACGATTTATGGGATATTATTAGTAATGATCCCGGGAAACTTTCTCAAACTGAATATACGCAACCTGCATTATTGGCTGCAAGTGTCGCCATTTTAAGGGTATTAAAAAACAAGCTTATGCTTGTGCCAAATTTTTTAGCTGGACATAGTTTGGGCGAATATAGTGCGCTAGTAGCAGCTGAAGCGATTGCGTTTGAAGATGCGGTGAGATTGGTATCTTTAAGAGGACAGTATATGCAAACAGCAGTACCGGCAGGTGTTGGTGCAGTTTCTGCGATATTGGGTTTAGCAGATGATGATGTTGTAGCGTTATGTAGACAGGTGGCTGAAAATGAAGTGGTGTGCGCGGTAAACTTTAATGCACCAGGGCAGGTAGTAATTGCAGGGCATATCAAGGCAGTAGAAAGAGCAAATTTATTGGCAAAAGAAAAGGGTGCCAAGAAGACCCAAATGTTGCCTGTAAGTGTCCCTGTGCATTGTGAGTTGATGAAACCAGCTGGTGAGAAATTAGCAGAAGCTTTGAGTTCAATTAAAGTTGTATCACCGAAACTTACAGTGCTACATAATGCAGATGTAAGTATTCATAACGATCCTGATGAGATTAAAAATATATTGGTTAAACAAATATATTCACCCGTGCGTTGGTCAGAATCAGTATCGGCGATGCACAGTAAGGGTGTTGAAACATTCGTAGAAATTGGTGCAGGAAAAGTGTTAACTGGCCTAGCAAAGCGTATTGCGAAAGGTGCGACACTGCACAATACAGCTAATATAGATGCATTTGAAAATTTATTGTCTGAATTATCGTAGGAGTGAGTATTATGGGTTTAAAAGGTAAAGTTGCATTGGTGACAGGCGCAAGTAGAGGTATTGGTCAGGCAATTGCTAAACAGCTAGGTGCGCAAGGAGCATATGTTGTTGGTACAGCAACAAGTCAGAATGGTGCTGAAAAAATATCAGCATATATGAAAACTGCTGGAATATCTGGTGAAGGTATCATGTTAAATGTCACTGATGATACTCAAATTGCAGCTGTTTTTGACCACATGAAAAATTCTTGTGGCCACCCTGATATCTTGGTTAATAATGCGGGTATTAATCGAGATAACCTGGTTATGCGTATGTCAGACTCTGAGTGGGATGATGTTATTAGCACTAACTTAAATTCTATTTTCAAAATTACTAAATCCTGTTTGCGAGGTATGATGAAGAAAAAATGGGGTCGTATTGTTTCGATAGGTTCTCTTGCTGGGTCTGCTGGTAATCCAGGCCAGGGTAATTACGCAGCTGCAAAAGCAGGTTTAATTGGTTTTTCAAAGGCGTTGGCTCAAGAGATAGCATCACGGAACATTACTGTTAATGTTGTTGCTCCGGGTTTGATTGCAACAGATATGGCTGAAGCATTAACCGATCAACAACGTGAAGCTATAATGAGTAAGGTACCAGCAGGAAGGTTGGGTAAACCGGAAGAAATTGCTGAAACGGTTAGCTTCTTATCATCTGAAGGTGCTGCATATATTACTGGTAATACAATTCAGGTAAATGGTGGTATGTACATGCAATAATTCTAAGTTGGTTTTTATATAAACTTGCATCGAAAACTTGCATTGCTAGGGCAATTTACTAAAATACTTATTAATACATAACTGTTAACAATAAAATTAAGGAAATAATCATGAGTGATCTTGAAACTAAAATAAAACAAATAGTTGTTGAACAACTTGGTGTTAAAGAAGAAGATGTTAAGCCTGAGTCTTCGTTTATTGATGATTTAGGTGCTGATTCTCTTGATACGGTTGAGTTGGTAATGGCTTTAGAAGAAGAGTTTGAGTTAGAAATTCCTGATGAAGAAGCTGAAAAAATTAGAACAGTTCAGGATGTAATTGATTACGTGTCTGCAAACGCTTAATAAAAGCACGGCTTGTTAATCTTAGAGATCAGCGTTTGAATCATTCAGCGCTGATTTTTTTGTTTTTAAGGTCATAAAATTAATGGTGGATATATGAAAGGAAATAGAAGAGTTGTTATAACTGGTTTAGGATTAGTGACACCCCTGGGTAATGATGTGAAATCAACCTGGGAAAATATTTTAAAAGGTAAAAGTGGTATCGCTACAATTGAAAACTTTGACGTACCGGGCCCTGCTGTAGAAGAATTTAAAGTGCAGTTTGCAGGTCAAGTCAAAAATTTTGATCCAACAAAATATATTCCTCATAAAGACCTTAAAAAGTTTGATCCATTTATATATTATGGTGTCGGTGCAGCCGATGAAGCAATTAAGGATTCAGGTTTAAATATTAATGAAGAAGATCCATTTAAAGTTGGGGTGGCTGTTGGTTCTGGTATTGGTGGCTTAACAACATTAGAAGGTACTAGAAATCTAATTGATACAAAGGGTCTAAAACGTGTGTCACCATTTTGTATTCCAGCAACCATCATTAATATGCTAGCAGGTCAAATTTCTATTCAATTTGGCTTGAAAGGTCCAAATGTACCTATTGTTACTGCCTGTACAACTGGTACACATAACATTGGTTCTGCTGCTCGTATGATTGCTTACGGTGATGCAGATGTTATGTTAGCTGGTGGTGGTGAAAAAGCGAGTACGGCGATAGGTATGTCTGGATTTGCTGCAGCGCGTGCTCTTTCAACTCGGAATGATGATCCACAGGGTGCAAGCCGTCCTTGGGATAAGGGTCGAGATGGGTTTGTTTTAGGTGATGGTGCAGGTGTGATGATACTTGAAGAGTATGAACATGCAAAAGCACGTGGTGCAAAAATTTATGCAGAGTTAGTTGGATTTGGTATGAGTGCGGATGCATTTCATATTACCATGCCTAGCGCAGATGGTCAGAAAAAATCCATGACTAATGCAATAGGAGATGCTGGTATTAATCCTGGAGAGATTGATTATGTAAATGCGCATGGTACGTCAACTCCTGCTGGGGATGTTCAAGAAAGCCAATGTGTAGAATCAATAGTTGGTGTTGAAAACAATAAAGTTGTTATGAGTTCAACTAAATCCATGACTGGGCATTTATTAGGGGCATCTGGCGCAATTGAATCCATATTTTCAGTGTTGGCTATTCGTGATCAGGTTGCACCACCAACAATTAATCTGCATGATTTGGATGATGGTTGCAATTTAGAATATGCTGCCAATGCTGCCAAAAAAATGAAAATTAATTATGTTATGAAAAATTCATTTGGTTTTGGTGGTACTAACGGCACATTGGTTTTCAAACGCTTAGAATAAGTATAAGTAGGCATGGCTGAATGGCCTTAATTATTGAAGATTGTGGGCATTATTCTAAGGCATTACTAGACAGTGATATTGATCTACTGTCGTGTCATGAGCTAAATCCTGTTCGTTATCCCTATTTATTAGAAAGCCACCGTTATATAAACAAACACTCACGTTTTGATATATTGTTTGCTTTTCCAGGTGAGCAAATACGGGCGGAAAGTCTCTCTCAAAAAAACTTTTTTAATCAATTCGATGAACAGTTTTTAGATAAATACGATAAAGCTACTTCATGCGATGACATGCCATTTACAGGTGGATGGTTTATCTTCTTAAGTTATGAGTTAGCAGGCTTAATTGAACCAACATTATCAAATATTACTGAAGGCTTACGGTTGCCGTTGGCTTTGGCAACGCATATTCCTGTTGCGATTATTAAAGACCATGAAGCACAACAGAATTGGATGGTCTGTGAGTC
>CAJXRW010000126.1 GCA_913060525.1 uncultured Gammaproteobacteria bacterium | reverse complement strand
TCTACACAGAGTAGATCGTCGGCAGCGTCAGATGTGTATAAGAGACAGATACTAGGTAAAATGAATATTAGGGGTCATGTGGTTCAAGTGACGTAATTCTCATGGCTACTAAAAATGTACAAAATATTAGCAAATTACTAACCAATAATGTTTTTGTCTATTAGATAGTTAAAATGAAATTCATAGTGTTTTAACCACCTTATAAGCTTAAAACTAGCCACTTCCAGGGACGACCAATTAGAATATCAAACTTTAACTTATTTTTTTATTAATTGGTCATACATGGATTTTGCTACTTGATTACCCGCATCCGCAGATTTTTTGTACCAAATTAATGCTTTTTCATTACTTTGGGGCACACCTTCACCGTTCAGGTACATGCTACCGATATTAAATTGAGCTTCAGCAAATCCTAAATCAGATGCCTTTTGATACCAAATAAAAGCTTTCTGATAATCTATTTCAACCCCTTCACCTAAGCGATACATATTGCCCAAATTTGTCTGTGCTTGGGGTATACCTTGATTAGCAGATTTTTTAAACCAAAATAAAGCCATTTGGTAATTCTGTGGAACACCTTTTCCTCTTCTATACATATTTCCAAGGTTAAACTGTGCTGTGTTATTATCTTGATTGGCTGCATTGCGATACCATTTCACAGCAAGCTCATTGTCTTGCTTCACACCCAAACCACCACGATACATTGAAGCTAAATTATTTTGGGCAATCGCATTACCTTGATCTGAAGCCTGCTGATACCAATAAACCGCTTTTGCATAATCTTTGGGCACACCATGACCATTGCGATACATATTACCCAGATTGACTTGAGCATCTGCAAATCCTTGTTTAGCTGACTTTTGATACCAATAAAATTCCTGCTGTGAATTGCCCATTTTATGGTACTCTTTTGCTGCCTGGAACCATAAGACCCTGTTATCTGTAACCTTGTTAATCATATTAACAGTAGAAATATTTGCGAACAGACTACCTGGTAAAACCAGCAAAATTAACACGTACGATATAATAATTCTTGATATTTTCATATATTAAGCCAGTTGCTATGGGTTAGTTTTACAAATTTTAACTTTCCATAAATAAAACACACAAGGAATAATTACCAGCGTTAAGAACGTAGCGCTGACCATACCACCGAACATCGGTGCAGCAATTCTGCGCATGACTTCTGAGCCTGTTCCTGAACTCACCATAATTGGAATAAGCCCAACTAACGTCGATGATATCGCCATCGTTAATGGTCGAATACGCATTAATGACCCCGTTTTAATCGCTTCAACTAATTCTGCTTTTGTTAGGAGTTGATTATTATTTTGTTTTTCTTGTAGCTTTTCATTAAAGGTAGTCTTTAAGAAATGCAGTAAGACCATACTTTCATCGCCAGCAATACCGGCTAAAGCAATAAATCCAACTGCTACTGCGACGGACATATTATAATCCAATCCATACATAAACCACAGGCTCCCAATAAATGATAAAGGAATGGTCGCCATGACTATGGATACCTCTATAAAGTTCCTAGAATGCAGATACAGCAAAAAGAAGATTAAGAGTATGGTTAATGGTATTAAAATCATTAAGCGTGCGTTAGCCCGTTCCATGGATTCATATTGACCTGTCCATAACAATCGATAACCAGCGGGTAATGATAGTTTCTCTTGAACCAATTTTTGAGCGCTTTCAACATAACTCCCTAAATCTCGATTGGCAATATCAACCAATACCCAACCTGTTAATTGGGCATTTTCGCTTTTGATCGCTGGTGGTCCTTCCGTTACTTTGATGCTTGCTACATCTTGCAGCAAGACATGACTTCCGTTGGGCGTGATGAGTGGTAACTGTTTAATTGATTGTACATCATTACGCTCACTTTGCGGAAATCGTAAGTTCACAGGAAAACGTTCACGTCCTTCAATTGTTTCTGTGACATTCATACCACCAATTGCTGAGCGAATCATTTCTTGGATATCAACAATATTTAAACCATATCGTGCTGCGGCTTGTCGGTTGATATCGACATCAATATATCGTCCTCCCACCGCGCGATCAGCATAAACAGATGATGTCCCTTTTACTTGAGGTAATATCTGCTCTAATTCCTGACCAATTTCTTGAATTTTAGCCAAGCTTGGTCCAATGATTTTAATACCAACAGGTGTTTTAATTCCTGTTGTTAACATATCAATACGTGTACGAATAGGCATTACCCAAGCGTTTGTCACACCAGGTAGTTTAACCACCTTGTTTAGTTCCTGTTTTAGCTTTTCAACCGTCATGCCTGAACGCCATTGATCTTCAGGCTTAAGTTGAATGACTGTTTCTATCATAGTCATTGGGGCTGGATCAGTTGCAGTTTGCGCACGACCAACTTTACCAAATACAGATTTAACTTCAGGTATTATCTTAATTAACTTATCTGTTTGCTGCAATACTTCTCTGGCCTTGCCAATGGAAACGCCAGGCAACATTGTTGGCATATACATTAAATCGCCTTCATTCAAATCAGGCATAAATTCAGAACCTATTTTGCTATAGGGCCAATAAGTTAATCCAGCTACAACCAAGGTAAAAATAATAAGTGACTTAGGGTAGCGCAAAGCCAGTCCTAATACTGGGGTATAAACCTTTACTAAGATTTTATTAATGGGATGTTTGTCTTTTGGCGTGATTTTACCTTTTACAAAATAGCCAATTAGGACGGGAATTAGCGTAATAGCTAAGGCAGCAGCACCTGCCATGGCATAGGTTTTAGTAAATGCTAATGGTGAAAATAGCCGTCCTTCTTGTGCTTCTAAGGCAAAGATTGGCATAAAACTTACCATGGTAATTAAAAGAGAAAAGAATATGGTTGGCCCAACATCCACACATGCCTCTTCAACAATTTGCCAGTGACTTAGATCAAGGTTATTTTCTTGCGCATGGACTTTTTTAGAGTGCATATTTTCAATTAAGATAATCGCGGCATCGACCATAACCCCGACACCAATCGCAATGCCCCCTAAAGACATAATGTTGGCATTGATACCCTGTAATTTCATAATGATAAAGGCAATCATCACTCCAATGGGTAAACTAAAAACAACGACCAATGATGATCTAAAGTGAAATAGGAATAACAAACACACTGCACAAACAATGATAAATTGTAAAATCAACGTCCAGCTTAAGGTGTGAATGGAACGTGTAATTAAGCTAGAGCGATCATATACGGGTACAATTTTAACACCTTTAGGCAAACTAGTTTGTATTTGAGCTAATTTTTGTTTCACACCATTAATGGTACTTAAGGCATTTTCACCTTGGCGCATAATGATGACACCGCCGACGGTTTCACCTTGACCATTCAACTCTGCCACGCCTCTACGCGCTTCAGGACCAAATCTAACAGTCGCCACATTGGATACATAAATAGGCGTACCATTTTTATTAATACCTAATGGTATATCCTCAATGTTTTTGAGATTCTGGATATAGCCAGTGGCACGGATCATATATTCGGCTTCAGCCATTTCTGCAACGGAACCACCTACTTCTTGGTTTGCTTCTTGAACTGCTTGCTTCACTTGTTTCAAGGTTAAACCATAGGCTTTGAGCTTATTGGGTTCAACGGTAATTTGATATTGTTTAACCATACCGCCCATGGTGGCAACTTCTGCAACACCAGGCACGGTTTGCAATTCATATTTTAATAGCCAGTTTTGAATGGTGGTTAGCTGTGAGATATCTAATTTTCCAGAAGGGTCAGTTAAGGCATATTCATACACCCAACCCACACCCGTTGCATCGGGTCCAATTTCTGGTTTAGCGGTGGGTGGTAACTTTCCTGATATCTGATTAAGGTATTCCAATACCCTTGATCTTGCCCAATATAAATCAGTATTTTCATCAAATATGATATACACATAAGAGTCTCCAAAAAAAGAATACCCACGCACAGTTACTGCGCCAGGAACGGCTAACATGGCTGTCTCGATTGGATAGGTAATCTGATCTTCAACCACTTGAGGCGCCTGACCAGGGTAACTGGTTTTAACAATCACTTGCACATCTGATAAATCAGGAATAGCATCAATTGGTGTTTTCCATAAAGTATATAAGCCTGCTAATAATAAAAATGCAGCGACGGCCAACACAATAAACCGATTTCGTAATGACCAACGAATAATATTTTCTAACATTTTAATTCCTTATTATTCTGCATGTTGGTGATTAGTCTGTGTCTCTGGCTGCATGGTATTCATATCCATTTCATCGCCAGATAGTTCATTCATTTCAGAATGTTTCTCAGGCACGACTTCTTGATCGGTATTACCGTTATTTAAGCGCGATAAACTCGCTTTAAGATTACTCTCAGAGTCAATCAAGAATTGTGCTGAATTTACAACCTTATCTCCTGATTGCAAACCCTCGGTTATCTGTATCCATTCGGCATCTTCAATCCCTGTTTGTACTTCAATGGATTTGAATTTACCATCCCCTAACGCCAATACAACTCGATTGGTACTTCCTAACCTAATTAAGGCTTCTTTTGGGATGGACAGTACGCTTTCTTTGTTTGATGAATGGATAAGGACATCAGCATACATATTTAGTTTTAATTTCAATTGATGATTCTTGATTGGAATTCGAACTTTAACAGACCGTGTTTTAGTATTCAGCTGAGGGTAGATATAGCTTATTTTACTTTTGTATACCTGATTAGGTGATGAAGGGATGGTAATACTAACAGATTGTCCCATTTCAACTTTTTGATCATCTTGTTCGTAAACTTCTGCCAATACCCAGACTTTTGACAAGTCCGCAATCGTCATTAATACGATATGTGGATTGATATGTTCTCCTTCTTTAATCGATAGACCTGTGACGTATCCTGAGACAGGCGCATAAACACCTATCAATTGTTCAGAGTGCATGGATGTAGTAATTTTTTGGATCTCATTGTCAGCCATACCCAGTGTTAATAGCTTTTGCTTGCCTGCCTGAATAAATGATTCTCGTTTAAACTTGATGGCCAATAAATACTCTTCCTGGGCACTAATGACATCTGGGGCATAGAGTTTAAATAAGAGTTGATTTTTTTGGACATACTCACCAATCGTTTTAACTTTTAAGTCTCGAACCCAGCCTGAACTATAACTATTAACACTTTCAATCAGGTCATCATCTGGCTGGATATATCCCACCGTTTTAATGGTTTGATCAATTAAATGTTTTTTGACTATCTCAGTTCGAACACCAATATTATTTTGAATGGTACTATTAATTTTAACCGTGCCATCACCACTATCTTCATACACGGGTACCAAATCCATCCCCATGGGTGATTTACCAGGCTTATCACTGCGATAGCTAGGATTCATCGGTGCTTGCCAATAAAGTGGTTTTTTTGTTTCTTGTTTTGAAGAAGTATCATTTGATGATACTAAGAAAATAATGATCATTAGTCCTGTTAGTGCTAACAAGACAACTAAGCCAATAATGATTTTAATAGATATTTTTTTCATTGCTTATTTTCCCTGTAAATATAATAAATTGATTTGTGTCTTGAGTAAGCTCACTTGAGTCTTTAATGCAGCCAGTTGCGTGCTGTAGTCTTGCAAATACGCCAATACCAGCGTTGGGAAATCTGTTTGTTCATTTTGATAAGCAACTTCTGTTGAATTAGCATACATCTGTGCTTCAGGCACTAGATTATGCTGGTATAGTTGATTTTGATCGGACAACAATTTCCAGCTAGCAAACGTGGTTTTTAATTCACTTAACAGCTGCTGATAATCTGCCTGTTCTTTTGCTTTCATTGAAGCATAACGGTCTGTACTTGCTTCTAATTCACGATCTTGTAGATTAGAGGTGAAGAAAGGTAAGTCCATGGTTACTTGTGCGCCAATAAAATCAGATCTAGGCTGGCCTGTTGTCATGTTATTGCCTTCACGAAAACCATAGACCACCCCAACATTAAAGCCTGGATAATATTGCTGTTCACTCAACTCGATATCTTTCTGACTGACATCACTTTCCAATCTATCCGCTTGTAGCAAGGGATGTTGCTTAATGTTTTTAGCAATGATCGTTTGACTGTATGGGGTATTCCATATGGGCATATTTGCTTTAAATGCATCATCCTGAATGGTTAACCAGCGACTTAACTGACCATTAATGGCTAATATTTGTTGTTTAGCTAACAAAATATTTTGATCAGCTTGGCTTAGCTCTAACCTAGCACGTACAGCATCTTTTTGTTGAATTTGATTATTGGCCAGCAATGCTTGTGTTGTTTCAGTGAGTTGAGAAAATAATTTTTTCTCTTGCTGGTAAATCTCTAAAGCGGTTTGCCAATAATATAAGGATAGCCATTGCTGACGTATGACTCTTAATATCTCCAACTTCATTAATTCAAGCTTGGCACCATAAACGCTAGATCTAATATTCTCTTGAGATTCTCTAATCGAAAGCGTCCTGCCTTTTGGTAATTGTTGCATCAAGCCGACTTGAATTTGGGTCATTTCAGTTTCAGTAAAACTAAAAGTATCTACAGGTAGATTAGATACTCCAAGACCAAGCTTGGGGTCATCAAATGCACCCTTTGCAATAGCACTTTGCTTTAGTGCTGTCTCTTATACACATCTCCGAGCCCACGAGACAGGCAGAAATCTCG
>CAJXRW010000125.1 GCA_913060525.1 uncultured Gammaproteobacteria bacterium | reverse complement strand
ATCTACACAGAGTAGATCGTCGGCAGCGTCAGATGTGTATAAGAGACAGATACAAGATTCCTAGCTTAGATAAAAGCTTATTTAATATTTAATTACCTACCAGAACCAACTTTTTGAAGGAATTTTACAGTCTTTAAGCTGAGATGCATATCTCCACGCCCAATTTTGAGCGATTTGTGCTTTTTCCTGAGCAACTTTATTACGCTTATAGGAACCATTTTGAATTGCACCTGGACCTAAATTATAGGCAAGGTAAAGTTTATAAGCACTACGCTTGGAAACCCCTGTGATCTGATGAATATAATTTGCATACCAACCAATAAATTCCAATGAGTCTTCGAAATTATCACGTTTTGCGCTTGTATTACCAGAGTTGCGTCTATACATATCCCACGTACCATCTACAGCTTGGGTATAACCATACGATGTGCTTGGGTATTTCCAGGGGATGAATCCTAAAAGTTTTGTTCTAGGCGCACGGGCATCAGCTATAAATGAACTTTCTTTATATATGAAAGCAAATTGAACGCTGATAGGCACACCCCACTTTTTGTATACTGCTTCTGCATCGTAATACCAATCTGGATATTGTTGTACAATTGAACAGGCATTACTTATGTTTTTTGGTTGTTGTGTTATACAACCAGATAATAAAATAACAATCGTACCAAATATAAATGACAGTATTTTCCGCAAATCAATCTCAATTTTAAATCTCTTTGATCTAAGGTTTAGCAAAACAACTTACATTTGTCTAGTGACCTAGCCACTCTTTTCTCTGGGGATGATTTTTAAGATTTTATTCAAAAAATACAGGGGGATTATCTATCCAAATAATAGTTCCACATTTTCTGCTTGCGGCTTACCATTTTTTTCCTCAATTTCAAATTCAACAGTATCCCCCTTCATTAGTTCAATATTGTGTTTTACCTGGTCAATATGAACAAATACTTCTTTTTTATTTTTATCACAAATAATAAATCCGTATTTTTTTGCTTTTGAAAAAAATTTTACTGTTCCTGTATTCATAGCTGCCTTTTACTATTTAGTGTAGATATTTATTATCTTTGTAGCTTACGTGATCACAAACAATTATTGGTGTTTAGTATCCCAAGCTTCTAATACTGAGGAATAAAATAAATCAGTAGTCTTTAAAATTGTAACATGTTCTATATTTCCAACAAAATAAATATTAATACATTACATAGGTAAAATTCTGCTAATAAAGTTAATAGGCTTTATTAAAGTAAATATTGTTTTTCTGGCTACATTTTTTCTATAGTTATAAATAACAATTAAATTATTAATAAACGCATAAGGAATAAATTATGATTAAGAAAATTTACGCGGTAACAATTGCAAGCACAATACTTATGACTGGAACAATAGGTTACGCTGGCCTATTGCAGGATGCCGCAAGCACAACAACTGCCGTTAGTAATGCAGTGAATGGTCCAGCCAAACTTTCAATCCAAGAACTAAATGACTCAGGCACAAAATACATTAATAAACAAGTTCAAACTTCAGGAAACGTAACCGCTATGAAGATGGATAGCAAGGATAGTTATACAACAACAATAAGTGATGGAAGTGGTAATAATGTTAACATTATTACCACAAAAGTTCCTTCTGTTAAGCTTGGATCTGAAACAAAAGTAACTGGAGACTATAACGGTAAGGCAATTACAACAACAAGTCTAGGTGGTGGGCTATTATAATAGTCCATATTTAAGGATTAAATTTTTTCTAATTCTTTGCTTTACTTCAGGTCGATGAATTTAACCATGACAAAGGCATCCTGATTATCACTATAATAATTTTTAATTTCTCCTGCTGGCAAAAACCCTAGTTTACTATACAAATGGATGGCGGCATGATTATCTTGTTTTACTTCTAGCCGAATATGAGAAACACCCAAGCTAGCGACTCTAATAATTGCTTCGTTTAATAATTTTTGAGCTAATTGTTGCCCGCGATATGCATTGTCTATCACAATTGAATAAACTCTAGCGGATTTTAGATGGCAGCAAACTAAAACATAACCAGCAATTACTTTTTCTAATTCAATTAATAGCAAAAGATTTTTATGGTGATTCAAATGGTACAAAAATTGACGGCGACTTATTTGATCATAGTTAAAATTATTATTTTCTATCTCTTCTAAGCGTTTTACATCGCTTGGAAGTGCAACTCGAACCATTGAGTTCATCGTTTAATATCCAAGCGTCTAATAAACTCAGATAGAATGATGCGATATAACTCATCACCTAAATAAGCATCTTCATAGCCAGCATCAATAGATGGATTATCATTGACCTCAATAACTAACGGGAAATCATTATATAATTTGATATCGACACCATATAAGTCATTACCAACTAATTTTGCTGCTTTTAAAGCTACTTTAATAATGTCTTTTGGAACATGGTGAATACCAATAGATTCAGCATCACCTTCGGTAATATTTTTCTTGTTATGGTTCACAATCTGCCAATGATTAGGCGCCATATAATATTTAGACGCATAAATAGCCCGACCATTTAAAATACCAATCCGCCAATCATATTCTGTATAGTAATATTTCTGTGCCAAAATAATTGAAGAATGTTGAAACATCTCTTCCAAAATATTTTGCAACTCCTTGCTATTGCTTGCTTTTTTCACACCTTTAGAGAATGAACCATCGGGAATTTTTACAACAACAGGCAACCCTAGCTCCTCAATCAAGATATCAGCAGATATATTTTCATGTTTCATTAACAGTCTAGATTTCGGAGTTGGAATATTATATTTTGACAACAGATTATGCAGATATACTTTATTAGTACAGCGGGTAATTGATTCAGGTGAATCTATCACAATAATACCTTCGTTTTGCGCCTTCTTGGCAAACTGATATGTATGGTGATTAATGGTTGTATTCTCTCGAATAAATAAAGCATCATACTCACTAACTTTATTGATATCATTCGGCCCTATCAGCTCAATATCGACCCCCATTTCCTTGCCAATTTTTTGAAATTTATTTATGGCTTTTTTATTGCTTGGGCATAACTTTTCATCGGGATTGACCAAAATTGCCATGTCATAGCGATACGTTCTTTTAGCTTTCGTTTTACGCCATATTTTTCTAGAAAAAATATTTAACGTTTCAGCAAACTCAGTCTGTTCCTGATCAGCTAATTCTGAAAAAGCGCCTAATTCAAGCTTATCTATAATCCAGATATTCTCAATTTTAATAAAATTTACCACTAAAATAGGCGCTGGATATTGCTCAAAAATTTTACGTGCGAATACTTGTAATACCTTAATACTTGTTTGTCCAAAATAAAATTTAAACTTAAAGTGACTTCCGATACTCTCTCTTTCAAAGTATTGAGAAATGTTTTTTGTGATGGGCGCATGTACCGATTGATATTCCTTAAAGTGGATTAAATCATTAATAACTGATATGGATGGCAAAGCCTTATCTTTTTTTGACTCAGCCAAAAGTGAACAATAATAACCCATTCCCAAATAACTCATATCAGTTGATAAATTAATTAACTGAAAGTTATTATTCGAGAGCTCTGAATTTAAATATTGTGTCGTAGTGATAACCTGTTTTGATGGATAATAAGGTGCCCATAGCTCAAGATCATCAACAATAATTTTGACATCTTTCATTTGACTCTCTCTGTTAGAATGTACCCGAGGTAAACGGAGCAAGAAACATATCAATGTTCATATATACAGTTGTGTATATTACTCAATAAAATTCTAGCGGTATCACTGCTAAATTGTAAATTAATTTTTAGGAATAGATTAAAATATTAATAAATGCGATTGTGCGAAATTTCCAATAGCAATGTC
This sequence comes from uncultured Gammaproteobacteria bacterium, assembly GCA_913060525.1. Classification (GTDB taxonomy): domain Bacteria; phylum Pseudomonadota; class Gammaproteobacteria; order Francisellales; family Francisellaceae; genus CAJXRW01. The sequence continues at coordinate 2,834 of CAJXRW010000125.1, read as the reverse complement.
TATAAAATCAGTCTATTTCTCAACTGTAAAATATATTTAAAAATATCATGATTTTGCTTGGTGTTTAGAATAAATAGCTGATTGATTAACTTTTTAATTTTACCACCAATACATCTTGTTTGGCATAATGTAGTATGGCATTTGCTGTAGAGCCTAAAAAGAAGCGCCCTATTGCGCTCTTGTGATGACTACCTACGACGATTAAGCTATCTGGTAGTTCACTCGAAAAGTTAATGACTTCTTGCGAACTGTTTCCCATTGAACATTTTGCCTGCCCAGAAATTCCGTGATCTCGCGCCCAGCTTTCTAATTGTTTTTTCGCCTGTTCAAATATTTCTGTGTGCATGTCTGGCGCAATCCCATATGTACTGACGACAACAGCAGGATCAGACTGAACATTAATTGCATTTAAATTTGCGTCAAATTTTTCTGAAACACCTTTTGCTGTTTCTGTCAAATAGTCATTGTCAGGTGACATATCTGTCGCGATTACGATATTTTTATACTTCACAGCCGATGGCGACTGTTTTTCTTGTAAATTCACCGTTAATACATCACACGGGGAATGATGAAGAACCGCATTTGAGGTAGAACCCAAAATAAGTTTAATGCCATGTTTTCCATGTGACCCAATGACGATAAGATCATTGCTATTCTTTTTGGCATGCGCAATGATCTCATTATGTGGTGTTCCTGCAGCAATGGCAGTATTAGCAGATTTTATTTTTAATCTCTCTGTGGCGACTTTAAGTGCCTTAATGGCTTCATCTTCCAATGCTTTTTGGTAGTCATTTGCCATCGGAACCAGCTCAAAAGGTGTATCTAATACCATTAAAAGCGTTAGTGATGCATTGTACTTATCGGCAATTTGTTCTGCAGAATTTAATATATGATGATAATCTTCGTAAATATTAATAGGAACTAAAATATTTGAGTATGACATGGGTAACTCCTCGTATTAGGCATACATATTAATTTGTTATACTACAACATTAAGCGTAGCGCTAGATATTAACATGATCAAACTATTGATAATTTATTCTTAAATATTTAATTCGATTAAAAAGTAAAAATTAAAAAAAATTCAACTATACTTTTATTTTATTGATGTACGTCAAAAATCTGGAGAACATAGATGTTTATTGATATGCTCACCGTTGACTTATCGCGCTGGCAATTTGCCTTCACAGCGATATTTCACTTTTTATTTGTGCCACTGACGCTGGGTTTGTCTTGGATGCTCTTCATCATGGAAGCGGCATACCTCAAAACAGGCAAAGTTGTTTACCTAGATATGACAAAATTCTGGGGAAAGTTATTCGCCATTAATTTTGCGATTGGTGTGGCAACAGGTGTGACCATGGAATTCGAGTTTGGTTTAAACTGGGCTTATTTTTCACGCTTTATTGGTGATAGCTTTGGTGCAGCACTTGCTATTGAAGGCATAACCGCTTTTATGGTTGAAGCCGTATTATTCGGTTTATTCTTTTTTACTTGGGATAAAGTTAAAAAGAGTACACACATACTCATTACCTTTTTCTTGGCGCTTGGTACCAACATGTCAATTGTTAATATTTTGGTTGCGAATAGCTGGATGCAACACCCTGAAGGGTCATATCTTAACCCTGAAACCATGACCATGCAATTATTAAGCTATGTACAGCTTTATGGACAAGAACTGGCACAAATTCGTGTTGGTCACGTTGCATTTGCTGGCTATATTGTTGCCTCAACCTTTGTATTGGGTGTCAGTAGTTATTTTCTATTAAAAGGTAGGGATGTTGGCTTTGCCCTTCGTTCAGCTGCTATCGCAATCGGTTTTGGTTTAAGTTGCTGCCTATTTACCTTCTTCCTTGGTGATGCCAATGGCCTTGCTGTTGCTCAAGATGAACCTGAAAAAATGGCAGCGATGGAAGCACAGTGGGAAACTCAAACAGCGCCTGCGTCTTGGATTTTATTAACCTGGCCTGATCAAGATGAACAAAAAAACATCTTCCCAATTGAAATTCCTTGGGCATTAAGCTTGATTGCAGACCATAACTTAACCGGCACAGTCGAAGGCGAAATTCCAATTATGGAACATAACCGCACACTTATGAAAGATGGATTAGTTGCGCTGAAAGCATTTGAGAATATTCGTGGTGGCGTTGGCACCGATGCAGATTACGAAATATTTAATCCTGAAAATGCTCAAACTGCTAAGTACAGAGACAACATCGGATATGCCTTTATTCTCCAACATTATTCCGCGAACCCTTACTCAGCCACACCAGCTGAATGGGATGTAGCAGTAAAAGAAACCATACCTGAAGTATCAACTTTATTCTTTGGTTTCAGGGTCATGCTTGGCTGCTGGGGGCTATTATTGTTAATCTTTATTCTTTCTTTCTACTTCTTTGTTAAAGGCAATTTTGAGAAACAAAAATGGTTATTGAGATGCGCCCTATTTGCTATCCCTTTACCCTATATTGCAGCAGAAGCAGGCTGGATTATCGCTGAAGTTGGACGCCAACCTTGGATTATCAGAGGCATTATGCCTACCTTCATGGGTGTCTCAAACCTAGACCCATATCAACTAATCACCAGTTTAGCATGCTTTGTCGCCTTTTATTTGTTCCTACTTGGAGTGGATATATTCTTAATTACCAAAGTTGTTAAAAAAGGTCCAAGTTCTCTGGGAACGGGTCGATATCACTTTGAACAAAATAATAGCACTGGGGGTAAATAATTATGATATTTGATTATTATTGGCTCGAGCTAATCTGGTGGGGATTAATTGTATCTGTATTAATTTTATATGGTACAACGGCAGGTCATGACCTGTCTCTTATACA
>CAJXRW010000124.1 GCA_913060525.1 uncultured Gammaproteobacteria bacterium | reverse complement strand
GTCGGCAGCGTCAGATGTGTATAAGAGACAGCCATAACGCTTTTGGGTGGGATGCAGGTGGCTCAAAATTATCACGAATATATGGCATAAATAAAAAAACCTATTCACTAAGAAAGTTTTACTTAATATTTCGTATAAGTATGTCTAAATATTTGATAATTACAAATTTGCAAATCTATGCAATTCGTATAATTTACCCATTTACTATTTGACTATATATTAGATTTCCATTTCTTCCACAAAAGTAACAAAGCTGTAATACTTCTGGATTCCAGAAAATCCTCTCGCTCTAATAACTCATCAATATTTGAGAGTTTCCAAGGAACAACTACTAGCGGCTCAGGTTCGTCTCCCTCTAATTTCTTATCATATAAATCAGAAGCAATAACAACACTAATCGAATTAGTCATATAGTTTGGTGATAACATTAAATCTTTTAGATATTCATATGAGTGCGCACCTTTGCCTACCTCTTCCATTAATTCTCTATTTGCACCGACAAACATATCCTCTTGTTTTTCAACTTGCCCTTTAGGAAAACTAAGCGTGTATGCGTCTATACCGACACTATATTCTTTAACTAAAAGAAAAGTTTCTTCATCCAGCATAGGAATTATCATAACAGCGCGATGCGATGATTGGCTAAGGCGTTCATAAGTTCTTTGTTGACCATTTGAAAAAATCAAATCAACTTGCTCAACATGAAATAATCTTGAAGCAGCAATCTTTTTGACATTATGAATGGTTGGTTTTATTAAATCAGTCATTTAGCTTTCTCAAATTATCTAATGCAGTATTACTATCTAACAAGTGAATACTATGAGTCAAAAGATTTTCATAATATTTATCAAGATTTTTTATCCAAAGTTTATATATTTTTATGATTGAAAAATTTTCATGAAATCTAAGACTATTTTTTAATACCTGTTTAAAAGATTTATTTAAGTCTTCTATCTCACTATAAAAGGGTAATTCAATAAAAGTACTAGCGCTAATTTTTGCAAATAACTCTTTAGAATATAAAACATACAACCACTGCTGAATCAACTCTTCAAATAAGTCTTCGTAAGTATTTTCAAAATACAGGCTTGGATTATCATTCAATTCACAACTATATAAGAAACCACACATTATTTTAGAAAAATTAAAAAATTTAGCTTTTGCTAACTGGACTATAGAGAAGCACTTTAGATCATTAATTTGGAAATCGGCATCATTATCCAATTTCAATTCGTATGAACAAGACTCAAAAAAGGACTCAATATCCTTTGGGAGATTATCTGAAAATTTCGTCATCCAACTAATTTACTGATGAACTGCCTCGTATGTCAAGGTATTGAATGATCCACCCTCTATCAAGGTATGAAGCTTAACACCAATTAAGCTCACAGGCTCACCAGGCATTGTTCTTCCCATAGATGAATATTCCAGCTCAGACATATCAACAATCGTCAACATACCACTACCCACCACTTCAACCTTACCATCATCACCTAAAAAAGCAGCTGTATCCTCATCAATTCCAATTCCAGTTGCAAATGGATTATAAGCAAGCGCTGATAGAAGTCTACCTAACCTATCACGCTGAGAAAAATGCTGATCAACAATAATTTTATTTGTTAACCCCAGTCCAGGTGCTAACGTAACCATGTCACCACGCGGCATAAGTCCATGCTCGCCACTTGCAATCATATGTTCTGGAATAAATGCTGCACCAGCAGAAGTACCAGCAACATGAACACCAGCAGCATTCCTGCGTCTAATCAACTGCGCAACAGGCGTACCACCCAGAATGGTTGATAATAACAATTGATTCCCACCAGTCATAAAGATACCAGTGGCTTTTTCTAAATGATCTAAATGTACTTTGTCAGAAGCATCCATACGAGAGTTTATATTCATCGTATATACTTTTTTAGCTCCCATTTCTTTAAACAGGCTAACATAACTATCACCTGTATCATGTAATCTAGATGCGGTTGGAATAACAGCTATATAAGCATCCGCACCGCCAGATAATTCAATAAACTTTTCTAATACTCTTGGATTCGCAAGTTTATCTTCACGCCCTCCAATAGGGATTATATAACCTCTATTAGAGCCAGTTACTTCTGGAGCTGGCATACAAACTCTCCCTTAATCAACGTCCTTGTAACTACCAAGAACACTATTGCTTCTGTTTAATCTTTCTTATAACATCTTCAACTTTTTCATGAACACACATAATGTATGTTTCGTTAGGTTTCAGATTTCCAAGGACATATTCTACAGCATCATCTTCAGTTTCGATATGTTTTATATTATTTTTTGAATAACCATTTTTCAATAAAGACCGTTCGATTAAAGCTGGAATTTCACCAGTTTCAGCACCACGAAGATAAGTCTCAGTGTCTTTAACAATCACTTCTTTTGGATTATTCTTAGCAATAATTTCACACATATCATCAATTGAAAACTTCCTGTCACCTGTTTGTCCAAACATGATAGATGTCTTTTTACCCTCATAGGCTTTTGCCATTTCAAATATGGCATTAATACCCGCAGCATTATGAGCAAAATCAACAATCACGGTAGAATTTTGAACTTTAAACACATTAGCACGTCCAAGATTCTCTTCTTCCGAATTTTTATAATCACGCAATGCACTACCAATCTGTTTAGGTGTACAGCCTAGCTCATGTGCCAGAGCTATAGCAACTAACGAGTTTTCCACATTATGTTTTGCAAAGCCTTTTACAGTAATTGGAACATCTACAAACTTAGCGATTTCAACTATAGACTCAGACGTTTTTAAATACATCGCATTATTCTTAACGAATACTATATATGCTGCATCTGATAAATATTGATCTAACTCAAACTCTGAGAGTTTTTGACTAATATATACTTTTTTACCTTTAATTTTATCAAGCCTTGCCACAATACTAGGATCATCAAGATTAACGATTGCATGACCAGCATTCTCAACCGTACTATAGACAATACTTTTTGCTTCCGCTAAATCTGATAAGTTTTCAACACCATCTTCACCTAAATGGTCAGCAGAAATATTTGTGACAGCTGCAGCAGTTACATGGGTATTGGCTAAGCCACGTTTTAATAAGCCGCCACGGGCAACTTCTAATACCGCAACATCCAACTCAGGTTTGGTTAATACAAATTTATTTCCAGTTGGGCCAGAAAAATCGCCTCTATCAATAATTTCACCGTCAATCATAACCCAATCAGTGGAGCAATAACCAACCAGCTTACCTGCATGTTTACATATAAAACTTGTTAGCCTAACTGTAGTGGTCTTACCATTTGTTCCTGTAATCAATACAATGGGAATATCGGCGATTTTTTCCCAGGGGATATCTTTGATTTCCATTGCATCGATATTAAATTGGAATGCTTTATTACCTGAACCAATCGTAACAGCACCTTCTTCATAAAAAATATTTAAGCCTTTCGATGTCGCGAGCTGATGAATTTCTCTTAACTTGAGATTTTCTTCTGCTTTAATAACGGGCATAAGCTCAGTTTTTGCTTCTTCAAGCGATTTTTCAGAACCATCTTCAACTATTTGTCTTGTTGATGCCCAAGTAAAATCTATGATATCACAGGCTGCCATTGTAATATCAAATGGTGCAACCAGCGCTAATCGAATACCATTATTATAAATTTTATGTGATAGTTTTATTTTTTTAAATCCAAGCTCTGGCAATATCCTTTTAGCTTCTTTATACCAAAGATCAACAAGTTTTTGTTTATCTTGTTTTAGAGGGACATCCAGCACCGTACCAGATTCAATAAAAAATAGATTAGGACCAACAAGCCTTCTAGAATAACCTTCAGGTAAACTCATCTCAATTCCTTTAGTTTTGTTAAAAGTTTAATTAGTCAGAATCTTCATCTATAATACGTGCAACACGTACTCCCCTTGCATCACTAATAATATCTCCTTTTAAGATATCCTGTAATGCTTGAGACATGTTAGGACCTTTACTAATATCAACTTTCTCAGACTCATCAGAAGGTTTTGTCGCGGCGGCACTCTGTTTAACGCCAGTATTTTTTGCTTCTATTTCATTCTTGTCTTTATTAAAATAAATGATTTGCTTCCAAGTGCGCTTAATGTCATCTGCAAAGACGACAACCATATCACCTGTTTTAGCACTTTTAAGCGCGTGGTCAACACTTGCAACTTCACTTGTGATAACTTCTATATTCTTAGGATCAACACCAGAATCGGTTAAGCCTTTTTTCAAGATTGCTGTCACTTCACCATCTTTTCTACCTCTACGCCCATCATCTTGACGGCAAATAAAATTATCAAAATAGGGTGCAGCGGCCATAGCTGAATCACGAATATCTTGATCACGACGATCACCAGGCGCAGCGATTACACAAGTACGTTTACCTTTAACTTCTAATTGACTAACCAATTTACCAATCATTTCAATTGCAGCTGGATTATGTGCATAATCCATTAATACTTTAAAATCATGCTCGTCAAATAAATTCATACGACCTGGCGCCTGGAAGAAGGACATATTAAATGTTCTTAAACCACTGCGGATTTCATCTAAATGTAGCCCCATACTATATGTAATCGCTACAGCAAACATAGCATTCTGAACATTATGTATCGCTTTACCTTCCATTGTTGCTGGAATTAAATGCGTCCATAGAACTGGCATATGCATATGGTTATCAAAAATAGTAATCATATCCCCATTAATGCCTTTTTCAATAATCGCAGCCTTCCCACCCGTGCGGATATGTTCTTTAACCAGTGTATGCTCTGGGTTCATAGTCACGTAAAAGATATGTTCAGCATCTGTATATGCTGCCATTTGCAAACAGTGCGGGTCATCAGCATTTAGTACAGCGGTGTCTTTAGCTGCTTCTATTACGATCCTTTTAATTTTAGCAAGATCTTCAAGCGTATTAACACCTTTCAACCCAAGGTGATCAGCAGTTACGTTCAAGCAAGCTCCAACATTACAATAATCATACCCCATACCACTGCGCAACAATCCACCCCGAGCTGTTTCAAATACAGCAACATCAATTGTTGGATCACGCAATGACATTTGTGCCGATTGAGGACCAGTTGTATCTCCTGCTACTGTTAATTTATTATTTACATAAATACCATCAGTAGTCGTTAACCCAACCGTTTTACCAACTGATTTTAAAACATGTGAAACCATTCTAGAGGTAGTCGTTTTACCATTCGTACCTGTAATAGATGCAATTGGAATACGTCTGGGTGTACCTTCAGGAAACAGCATATCCATCACAGCGCCAGCCACATCACGTGGTTTACCCTCACTTGGCGCAACATGCATACGGAAACCAGGAGCCGCATTCACTTCACATATTCCACCACCAATCTCTTTATATGATTGCGTAATATCATCAATCAAGAAGTCGACGCCACCAACATCTAGACCAACTGCTTTAATTGCTCTTTCTGCCATATCTCGGTTATCAGGATGACAGATATCAGTCACATCAATTGCTGTACCGCCAGTTGAAAGATTAGCGGTTGTTCTTAAATAGAAAACTTCTCCATCTTTTAAAATAGTATCTTTGTTATAACCCGCATCTTGTAGTAAACGATTAGCCTGCTCATCAAACTCTAACCTTGTTAATACTTTTTCATGACCCACACCACGCCGTGGGTCTTGGTTTACAATATCAACCAATTCTTCAATATTATGTTTACCATCCCCAACCACATGTCCTGGTACACGCTTTGCCACTGCAACTAATTTACCATCCACAACCACCATACGGTGATCGTAACCTGTAATAAATTGTTCAATAATCACAATACTGGAATGTTCTTTTGCTTCAGCATAACCTTGCAATACCTCTTCATCCGTATTTAAATTGATTGAAATACCACGACCATGGTTACCATCAAGAGGCTTAACAACCACAGGAAAACCTAATTTTCTAGCCGCACCAACAACCTGATGCTCACGCCTAACTGTAATATGTTTAGGAACAGGGAGACCAATATCACCTAATAACTGATTTGTCATCTTCTTGTTACAAGCAATTTCAACTGAAATATGTTTGGTTTCACTTGTAATTGTTGCCTGAATACGTTTTTGATATTTACCATGTCCAAACTGAACCAAGCTATGTTCATTTAGTCGTAACCAGGGAATATTTCTTTCTTCAGCCGCTTTAACAAGTGCTCCTGTACTTGGTCCAAATTCTTTACTTTGTGCAAAGCGAATAAAATCCACAGCTTCTTCAGCAAAATTAAAACCCTCAACAACCTTGGTATCTACTTTGTCTTGAATTTCTTTTGGAAGTAGTGAAATTAATAAATCTCTGGCCAACCCAGATGCCTCTAAGCCAACATCACGTTGTTTATATTCATATACCATTGAATACTGAGCAGGCTCACCAGTTGATCTCGTACGACCGAAACCAACATCAATTCCAGCTAAATTTTGAATTTCAAGCGTTACATGTTCCCAAACATGTCCCATCCAAGTTCCTTCGCCTTCACGTAGTCGACGAATAAAACCACCTTTCTCCCTATATGAACAACCGTGCTCTTCTAAACCAGGCAAGGCTTGAACTAAACCATCAATAAAAGCTTCACCAAGTTTAGCAGTTGGCCAGTCTTCAAGCCTGTCTCTTATACACATCTCCGAGCCCACGAGACAGGCAGAAATCTCG
>CAJXRW010000123.1 GCA_913060525.1 uncultured Gammaproteobacteria bacterium | reverse complement strand
CTACACAGAGTAGATCGTCGGCAGCGTCAGATGTGTATAAGAGACAGGGTTAATAGGATTGTATATGTTTAAGGAATTTGCTCAGCTTGAAACTCAAGTTATTAAAGAAAATATAGGTTTTCGACATACTAATAGACCAGCAGAAATTGTTGATATTAATGCACCAGCTTTATCAGTATTTACTGATTTTCAAATGCGTGAGCCTGAAACAACAACAAAATCAACATTGGCATCTGAAGCGCTGAAACATATGAAAGCATCAAAAGTTAAAAGCCTTTTGGTAATTGATAGCCAAGAAAGAGTAGTGGGATTTGTGAGTTCTGCTTTTATACAAGGCGTTTATTTGATGCAGGCAGCTAAGAATTATGATGTTAAGCCTGCAGAAGTTACCGTGTCAATGATTATGGTAAATATCGATAAAGTTAGTATGATCAACTATAAAGATTTAAGTAATGCAAGGGTAGGTCACATTGCGAGGCTGTTACATGACAAAACTTATCATCATTTAATGGCTTATGATAAAGAGGAAGATGGGTCAATATATATTAGAGGGATATTCTCGCGTACAAGATTAAATAGACTTTTAGGAATGAATATTGGTGCAGACTTTAGTGTTAGTACAGTTGCTGACATGAATAAATATCTATAATTTTTTAAAAACTATTTGACAAGGGTTTGAGCACTGTCTAGAATTCTTACTCGTTAAGTGCGGTATTCCCCGATAGCTCAGTCGGTAGAGCAAATGACTGTTAATCATTGGGTCGGCGGTTCGAGCCCGTCTCGGGGAGCCACTTACAATTGGGAGCTTATGAGTCAAAGAAATAAGATCAGCTTATTAGAGTTGTTATTTAATGTTTTATTCTTCCTGGTTTGTATTATTTTTTTATTTACTATTTTCTTTATATTTTCACCTTTTTCTGATACTAGGTACTTTCCTGTGTTAAGTCAGTATATTGAAAGATATTTTTGGGCTATTTACAGCGGTCCAGTGGTAATTGCTTTTTTGTGTTTTATCAAAAAAAAGATGTTTTTTGATAAAAGAGATAGAATAAAGTATCAAGTTAATTTGCAGTCTCAACAGGTTAAACAAATGCCAGAGCCAGTTGAGATTTATAAACATGATGCGTAATTCTTTTTAATTTCAAATGCGATACTGATTAAAATATGTAAAAATAAGTTCACACTAATATCCATATGGGTAGCCCATGTTTGAAAGTCATACACCAATGATGCAACAATACTTGAATATAAAAAAAGACTTTCCTGATACTTTATTGTTTTATCGAATGGGGGATTTTTACGAGCTTTTTTTTGATGATGCTAGAATTGCCGCTAAAATTCTTGGAATTACCTTAACGGCTCGGGGTAAGTCAAATGGTTCTGAAATACCAATGGCAGGTGTGCCATATCATGCTGCAGACAATTACTTATCAAAATTACTAAACTCAGGGCAGCGTGTTGCAATTTGTGAGCAAATGGAGGCGCCTGGTAAGTCAAAAGGTCCAGTTAAGAGAGAGGTGACTCGTATTTTGACGCCTGGTACGGTTAGCGATGATAACTTTTTAAATACACAGATAGATAATATATTATTAGCAGTGACAAATTATAAGGGGAAAATTGGGCTTGCGTATATCAGTATATTTAGTGGTCAATTTGAATTGTTTGAGATAAATGCTATAGAGCATTTAGATGATGAAATTGCAAGAATCAAGCCTGCTGAAATTATAATATCTGAAGCTGATGAATCATTATTAAATCATCTGGATAAGTCTACCAGCATAACCTCTAGACCCAGTTGGGATTTTTCTTATGATACAGCTAAATCAACACTAATAGCTCAGCTTAATACAACTAGCTTACATTCTTTTGGGTGTGAACAATTATGTGCTGGTATTATAGCTTCAGGTGCTATTCTGGCTTATGTGCAAGAAACGCAGAAGCAGGCGCTTCCTCATGTCAACCATATAGAGGTTTATCATCCTAACGCATATATTGTAATGGACGCCGTTACACGTAGGAATTTAGAAATAGAAGAAAATATTCAAGGTGATGATAAATATACGTTATTACATGTTTTAGATAAAACTGTTACTGCTAAAGGAAGTCGTTTATTGCGTGAGTGGTTAAAACATCCTTTGCAAGATCGAAAAAATATAATTTTCAGACAAAATGTTACAGATGCCATTATTGGTAACTATGCTTACGATGCACTCAAAAAAATGTTACAGCATACGACTGACATAGAGCGAATTGCGGCTCGAATTTTACTAAAAAGTGCTAAACCGACAGATTTTTCCAGTTTGCAGAAAACGCTACTGGTTTTACCTGACATCAAAAACTATCTAGATGGTATGAAGATAGAAGAAATAAATATTATTTCTAACAATATATTACCCTTAAAAGAAATTGAATGTTTGTTATCAAAGGCAATTATTGATAATCCACCGCAATCTATTAGAGATGGTGGGTTCATTAAATCAGGTTATGATGAAAATTTGGATGCGCTGAGAGAGCTAAGTATAAATGCAAATAAGCTTTTAATTGAATATGAGTCTCAACAAAAGGAACTTACAGGAATTCAAAATTTAAAGGTGGGGTATAATCGTGTTCATGGATATTACATAGAAATATCCAAATCCAATACATTACTTGTTCCTGATGGTTATTTTCGAAGGCAAACATTGAAGGGTGCGGAGCGATACACTAATGAGCATTTAAGTGATTTTGAGAATAAAATATTATCGGCTAAAGAAAAATCTCTATTGCGAGAGAAAGAGATCTATCAATTTTTATTGGAAGAAGTTGGAAAATACACCTCGGATATCTTGGTTTCTTCTCAATCAATCGCTGAATTAGATATATTAAACACATTTGCTCGACTATCTGAAACACTTAATTTGGTTAAACCTTCATTTGCTGACGAAAAAATAATCGATATAAAAAATGGACGTCATTTGATAATTGAAAACACATTGCAGGATAATTTTGTCGCCAATGATATTCTAATGAATTCTGAACAATTCTTGTTGTTAGTAACTGGCCCAAATATGGGGGGAAAATCTACCTATATGCGTCAGGTGGCATTAATTGTGCTCTTGGCACATGTGGGTTGCTATGTTCCTGCCAGCTCAGCTAAAATTGGTAAGATTGATAGGATAATGACGCGTATTGGTGCCTCTGATGATTTATCAAGTGGTAGATCTACATTTATGGTTGAAATGACAGAAACAGCTAATATTATTCATAATGCAACGCCTAATACGCTTGTGTTAATTGATGAAATCGGTAGAGGAACCAGCACGTATGATGGTTTATCACTTGCTTGGGCAATTGTTGAGTCATTACATAATAATAAAGCTTATACGTTATTTGCAACACACTATTTTGAACTAACCGAATTAGAAATGACCCTGGCAGGTTTAAAAAATTTGCATTTTAATGCTGTTGAAGATGATGATACAATTGTTTTTATGCATAAAATTTCAGAAGGCCCTGCAAGCAAAAGCTATGGAATACAAGTAGCTAAATTAGCAGGTATCCCAAAACAAATAATAGCGAAAGCTAAGGTAATTCTTAAAGAAATGGAGCATAAAGCAGATCGTTTTATGCCTGTTCAGCAAGAATTATTTTTAGAAAATGAAGATGCGGTAAATATGAGTGTATGTGAAACATACTTAAATGACTTGAATCCAGATGAGTTAACGCCAAAAGAAGCATTGGAACATATTTATTCCTTAAAGAGTTTAGTTAACTAAGGATACTGACGGTCTTTACCGGGTATATTAAATTTCGCATAATGGATATCAATAAGCGATAACTACAGGAAATACATATTATGTCTGATCAAGAACAACCAAAAGCTAATTTTTTTATTCAAAAAATTTATTCAAAAGATTTATCCTTTGAGACACCAAGTGCACCAGATATGTTTAAGCTGAATTGGCAGCCGCAAGCAAATGTAGAGCTACATACTAATGCAAATAAAATTGATGATAATACCTTTGAGGTTGATTTAAGTGTCACTGTCACCACAAAGAATCAGGATAAAACAGCATTTATTGTTGAGATTAAACAAGCTGGCATATTTACTATTAATGGTATTCCTGAACAACAAATGGGTCATATGCTAGGAAGTTACTGTCCTAGTTTATTATTTCCGTATGCAAAAGAGGCAATTACTGGTTTGGTTGCAAAGGGAGGGTTTCCATTAATTAATATCAGTCCTGTAAATTTTGATGCTCTATATGCACAAAATATGGCAAAACAACAAGCAGAAGCGACAAAGCATTAATTTTTTATATATTCTTCTTATTATTAAAAAATATTAGGCTAAATAATGGCACATACCTCTGTTCCAATTTCTAAACAATTTGGCAGTGTGATGATTATTATTGGTACAGAAGTTGGAGCTGGAATATTAGCTTTGCCAATTATTAGCGCTAAATTGGGTTTCATAACAGCCTCTGTTGTTATGGTATTGGCTTGGCTAATTATGACCTATACAGCCATATTAATTGCTGATATAGCAATTAGCCTTCCAAAAGGCACAAGCTTTGCCACTATGGCAAAAACTATTCTAGGTAGACCTGGTGCAATAGTTGCTTGGACTACCTTCTTATTGTTAATGTATACCATCAGCGTTGCCTATATTTCTGCTGCAGGATCAATTTTTAATCATTTAGTGATGTTTATCTCCGAAAGGGTCTGGGATATTATTTTTGTCATTGTATTCGCCTCTATAGTGATTGCAGGTACTAGAGCAGTGGATATATTAAATAGCATTTTACTTACTATTAAGCTGGCGTTTTTATTAGTTACCTGTGTGGCTTTGCTATCTTTAATTGAATTACCTAACCTATTTTATGCACCAATTGATTTATCTGTACTCTTAATTGCGATACCTGTTATGGTGACTTCTTATACTTCCCATATTATCGTCCCGCTCTTAACTGATTATTTATCCAAAGACCCAAAAGTTATATTTAGGGTGATTATTATTGGTAGTACAATACCATTGATCTTGTATTTTTTATGGTTAGCGGCAGTGTTAGGTGTGTTGCCACTTACTGGAAAAGTTAGCTTTATGAATACCGTTTTTCAATATCAATCAGAGACTACGGCTAATATAGGGAATGTATTAAGTGCCTTACGTAGTAAAATCCATCAAGGGTATATCGTCGCTAGTGTAGATGTGTTTGTAAATATTGCTGTTATGACATCGTATTTAGGCGTTTCACTTTCTTTATATCACTTTAACGTTGACAGTTATAATTTAAATAAATTTAAACCCGTATTGAAAACAATTTTTGCATGTATATTAACTTTTGTATTACCGTTGGTAGTGGTTGAAGTAAATAGTAATTTATTTGTTTCGGCACTAGGTTACGTTGGTTTATGTGTCGCTATTTTATTAATGATTTTGCCTGCTTGTATGGCTATTAAGCTTTCAAAGGGTAATCACGTTTATAATTTTAAGATATCAGCTAAACCACATATCTGGTATATATGTATAATGGCTGGGCTATTCATTATCTTAATTAAACTGGTTTAAATTAAGATTGCTATAATATATGTTTGAAATTGTGTATTTAATACCAATATAGTATTGATATTGATAAGAATTGAGAAATATATGCAAAACAGACCTACACCTTCATTACCCATTTTACTATTATCAATTGCAGCGATTATTATAATGTTACCCATTGCATTAGCATTTATGTTTGTGATGTTTATTTATTTACTTATAACCAAAAAAAAATTAAAGAAAGAATTTGGAAAATATTTTAATAAAAATAATCAAGAAGATAAGTCTTACACAGGCGGGCGTACGATTGATCAAGATGAAATAAAATAGAAATAACAATATATGGCATTTATTGTTGAATTTTTCATCATAATTAACTAGAACTATACGTATATATCTTATTTTATGATTATGATGAATAATAGCCTTACTCGTTCACAGCTTATTGAGAGACTTGGGGAAAAGTTCCATTTATCAAGCCCTAAAGCTGAACAGTCGGTTAAGATTATTCTTTCCTGCATTATTAATACTTTGCGCAATGGTAATCGTGTTGAAATTCGTAAGTTTGGTAGCTTTGAGGTTCGCACCAAAGATTCCAGATCTGCCAGAAATCCAAAAACTGGAGAAATTGTTCATATGGAGAAACAGTTTACCGCCCATTTTAAGGCGGGGCAGCCTCTTCGTGAACGAATAAATTTAGCAAATAAAAGCTAATATTTTAATTTGAAGTCTCAGTTTGTTTGTTAGCAGCTGCGGAAGCATCAAAATTTACAGGTGCTAAGCATAGTTGGGGAAAACCTCCTTTCATTACCATATCAGAGATTACTTCTCTCGCATAAGGGTAGAGTATGTTTGGACAAAAGGATTTAAGAGTTTGTTCTTTTTGTGTATCATCCATATTGCCAACTGTGAAAATTCCTGCCTGATCTACTTCTGTAGAAAATGCTTTTTTGTCGCCAGACTTAACTTCACATTTAACTGTAAGTACTACTTCGTGAGTGTCCTCATTTTCTAGTTTGTTGGTTTTAAGGTTGAGCTGAACATTTAATTCAGGCTTCCATTCTTGTCTAAATATTTCTGCACCACCTTCTGTCTCAAAAGAAGCATCTTTTATATATAGCTTATGCTGTCTCTTATACACATCTCCGAGCCCACGAGACAGGCAGAAA
>CAJXRW010000122.1 GCA_913060525.1 uncultured Gammaproteobacteria bacterium | reverse complement strand
TTTCTGCCTGTCTCGTGGGCTCGGAGATGTGTATAAGAGACAGTACTAACGGAGGCAAGAATATGAGTTCCCAAAAAAAGCTAAACAAAGTTGATAATATTTCGCCAGCATTGTGCGCACCCTATCAATCGTCAGAAAAAATTTATATCGAAGATGAAGATATAAAAGTGCCAATGCGTAAAATTAAGCAACAAGATACATTTACAGAACAAGGGAAAATTCAAAATCCAGATATCGTCGTATATGATACGTCTGGTAAATATTCTGAGGAAGGATATCAAAATGATTTAGCCAAAGGGCTACCTAAAACTCGTTTAGAGTGGATTAGGCAACAAGGGGGTTGTGAGCAACTGGATCAGTTCAATTCCAATTTTACGAACTCACAAAGTGAAGAAGGTTTCCCTGAGCGTACCTATCCGCTTAGGGCAAAAAAAGGTGAAAATGTATCGCAAATGCATTACGCTAAAAGGGGTATTATTACAGCTGAAATGCGGTATATTGCCATTCGAGAAAATATCTATCGCGCAAACGCGCATATCACTGATCCTATTATTAATAAACAACATCCTGGTGAAGCATTTTCTGCGAACATGCCAAAAGTTATCACGCCTGAATTTGTTAGAGATGAAGTGGCAGCAGGGCGTGCCGTGATTCCTGGAAATATTAATCATCCAGAGCTAGAACCCATGATTATTGGTAAAAATTTTTCAGTTAAAATTAATGCTAATATTGGGACTTCTGCTGTGAGTTCGTCCATTGCTGAAGAAGTTGAGAAAATGGTAGTGGCAACTCGTTGGGGTGCGGATACCGTCATGGATTTATCTACAGGAAAACATATTCATAAAACTCGTGAATGGATTATTCGCAACAGCCCAGTGCCAATTGGAACCGTTCCGATTTACCAGGCGCTAGAAAAAGTAAATGGGGTTGCAGAAAATCTAACCTGGGAAATCTTTCGAGATACACTTATTGAGCAAGCAGAACAGGGTGTGAGCTATTTTACAGTTCACGCAGGTGTGTTGCTTCGATACATTCATTTAACCACAAATCGTTTAACAGGTATTGTTTCGCGTGGTGGCTCCATTATGGCAAAGTGGTGCATATCGCACCATAAAGAAAACTTCATCTATACGCACTTTGATGAGATTTGTGACATTATGAAAGCTTATGACGTGACATTTTCATTAGGTGATGGCTTGCGTCCAGGTTCAATTTATGATGCCAATGATAAAGCACAATTTTCTGAATTGCATACTTTAGGCGAGTTGACTAAACGGGCTTGGAAGCATGATGTTCAAGTAATGATTGAAGGTCCAGGCCATGTTCCAATGCAACTAATAAAAGAAAATATGGAAGAAGAAATCAAACATTGTTTTGATGCACCTTTCTATACATTAGGCCCATTAACCACGGATATTGCACCTGGTTATGATCATATTACTTCTGCCATTGGTGCGGCACAAATCGGCTGGTATGGCACTTCGATGCTTTGCTATGTCACACCAAAAGAACACTTAGGGTTGCCTGATAAAGAGGACGTTAGAGAGGGGATTGTAACCTATAAACTGGCAGCGCATGCGGCGGATTTAGCAAAGGGATTTCCTGGTGCTCAAATTCGTGATAACGCCTTGTCAAAAGCTCGGTTTGAATTTAGGTGGCTAGACCAATTTAATTTAAGCCTAGATCCTGAAAAAGCACAAAGTTACCATGATCAAACTTTACCGAAAGAAGGGCATAAAGTGGCACATTTTTGTTCTATGTGTGGTCCAAAGTTTTGTTCAATGAAAATTACGCAAGATGTTAGAGATTACGCTAAAGAGAATAATTTAACCCCAGAAATGGCGCTGGAAGAAGGCATGCAATCACAATCAAAAGCCTTTGAGGATTCTGGCAAAGAACTTTATCAAAAAGTATAAGCGTACGCTATGATTGTAACTATTGTTGGCGCAGGCTGTGCGGGACGCACAATGGTGCTTAGCCTGTTGCACAATTTTCCCAGTGTTCAAATAAATTTATTTGATGAAAATTCCTTATCAAGTAAATTAAGCTGTGGGTATGCTGCTGCTGGCATGGTTGCGCCATTTTCTGAAGCTGCTGCTTTAGGTGAGCCTAAATTATATTTAGATGGTCTTAAAAGTTTAGCACTGTGGCCGCTTCTCCTTAAACAATTAGACGAACAACAATCAATATTGAATCAGAATGGGACGTTAGTATTAGCGCACCCAAATGACCAGCCTGATTTTCAATACTTCTCAAGGAAATTGTCAGATTTCGTCGACGATAAACGTAATGATTATCTTATAGCTTCATCTCAACTCAAAGAAATAGAAAAATCATTACCGTTGAAAAAATTTCATCGTGAATTTGTTTATTTTGAGCAAGAGGCGTGTATTCAAGTGCCAACTTTTTATCAAGCAACCGCAAAATATTTTCAATCTCATCCAAATGTTCATTTTCATCAGCAAAAAATTGGTGCAATACAATCAAATGGCTTTATGGATAGTGAATTTATTATTGATTGTCGGGGAATGGGAAAATCATTTTTTAATGAGAATATCCGTGGTCTAAGAGGGGAATCGATTGTTGTCTATGCACCTGATGTCGATCTGAAGCATACCGTGAGGCTAATTCATCCACGTTATCCTATCTATATTACGCCTCGATCAAATCATATTTATTATATTGGTGCGACAACGGTGGAAAATACAGATAGTTCGGAAATATCAGTTAAAAGTACCCTGGAATTATTAAGTGCACTTTATGTGGTTCATCCAGGTTTTTATGAAGCAAGAATATTAAAATTAATTTCCCAAATCCGCCCAGCAACAGAGTCAGGTTATCCAGAAATTAGCTGGGAAAATAATGTTGTTAGCATTAATGGTTTTAATCGGCATGGGTATTTGTTAGCACCAGTAATATGTGACCAAGTTTGTAAAGAAATTAAAAAGAGGGTATTTGCATGAATATTAAGTTTAATGGAAAGGCTTTGGAAATAAGCCAAGATGAATCATTATTAAGCCTGTTAGATAAAATGAATATGAATACGCCTTATTCAGCAGTAGCCGTTAATAATCAGGTAATTCAAAAATCAGTCCAATCCTCTTTTTTTCCAAAGGAAAATGATGTGATCGAGGTATTAATGCCCATGCAAGGTGGTTAGAAATGACATTAAAAATATACGATAAAACCTATCAAAATAGAATGATACTTGGCACGGCATTATATTCATCATTAAATGTGATGCTGTCAGCCATTGACTCTTCTGAAGTTGAAATTGTCACGGTATCATTAAAACGCCAAGCAATGAAAGCAAACGAGAATCAGTTCTGGCAAACGCTACAATCAACAAATTGTGATGTACTGCCGAATACTGCAGGCTGTCGAACTGCGGATGAAGCAGTGATGATTGCTGAGATGGCACGAGAAATATTTAATACCAATCTTGTTAAGCTAGAGGTGATTGGAGATGACTATACCTTACAGCCTAATGTTTTTGAGCTGGTCAAAGCAACTGAAATCCTAATTAAAAAAGGGTTTCAAGTTTTACCGTATTGTACGGATGATTTAACTGTGTGTCAGGAGTTAGTCAATATTGGTTGTAAAGTGTTAATGCCGCTGGCTTCGCCTATTGGGAGTGGTCAGGGTTTGCAGAATCCTTATGCGCTAAAGTTATTACGTGAACGGTTTTCAAATATTGTTTTAATTGTCGATGCAGGGCTGGGCACACCTTCAGATGCTGTGCAAGCGATGGAGCTTGGTTTCGATGGCATTTTATTAAATAGTGCAGTCGCTTTGGCAAATGACCCAGCTAAAATGGCACACGCATTTGCGCTTGCGGCTAAAGCAGGGCATCTGGCTTATTCGGCTAAACGCATGCCTAAAAGAGATTTTGCTTGTAACAGTACGCTACTAAGCGATACGCCATTTTGGCATCAAACTGTATAATTTTTTCAAGGAGGTTTGGGTATGACTCAACCCATTGTGTGGACAGTTGCAGGTTCAGATTGTTCATCAGGCGCAGGCGTTCAGGCTGATTTAAAGACCTGTGAACATTTTGAAGTACATTGTTGTTCAATAATTACTTTATTAACGGCGCAGAATACCCAAGGTATATTTAATAGAGTTATGGTTGACAAGGATTTTTTTAGTGATCAGATAACAGCATGTGCCGAAGAATTTATGCCAACTGTGATTAAATCAGGTGTAATTGGTTCTAAAGATCAGGTGATTATTTTATCTAATTTTTTAGAACAACATCCTGAAATATTTTATGTTTGTGACCCTGTTATTATGGCGACATCAGGGGCACAACTTTGTGATGATGAAACATTATCAGCCATCAAAAACAAATTATTGCCTAGAGCAAACTTAGTCACGCCTAATATTATAGAGATCAATTATCTGCTTGGTAGTGATGATGGCTTTGAGCATAAATTAGCGTTAGTGCAACAATTTCTAAATCAATTTGGCAGCGAGAGTGTTCTGTTAAAAGGTGGTGATATTCCTTCAGAAACAGCCACAGATATCTGGTTACACAAAAATGGTGAGCAATTAGAGCTAACACTCCCTAAAATAAATTCGAATGGAAAACCTTTTCATGGAACTGGCTGTACACTTTCTTCAGCGATTGCCGCTAATATTGCTAAAGGCGAGAGCATACAGAATGCTTTAGTTATTGCGAAACAAGCTATCTATCAAGCCATCTCATATTCTAACTTATCAGGTATTAAGTCTAATTTGTTAAGCTGGAATTCTATCCTGCATAGAGAATTTAAGTTGCCTAAACAAGTAAGTAATTCTGTGCCTAAACGACAAAAATCTTTTCCTAAAATGGAAGATAAAATGGGGTTTTATCCCATTGTTGATAGCAGTGATTGGATTGAAAAGTTGTGTCAATGGGGTGTTAAAACAATTCAATTAAGAATAAAGCAGGGAGAGCCTGAGCAAATAGAGTCAGAAATAAAAAAATCAATTTCTATTGCTGAGCGAAATAATGTAAAGCTCTTTATCAATGACTATTGGCAACTTGCCATTAAGTATCAGGCTTACGGTGTTCACCTAGGACAAGAAGATATTGAAACAGCTGATCTATTAGAGATTCAACAAGCAGGAATTCGCTTGGGGGTGAGTACTCATGATTTCTATGAACTAGGTAGGGCGCTACAAATCCAGCCCAGTTACATTGCACTCGGGCCAATTTATCATACAACAAGCAAGGAGATGCGATTTATGCCCCAAGGGTTAGAGAAGGTAAGACAATGGAAGCAGTTTATTAAAGATATTCCGTTAGTTGCGATTGGTGGTATTGAATATCGGCATATGCAGTCATTATACGAAAATGGTGCGGATAGTATATCGGTTATTAGTTATGTTACTAGATCTGAGAACCCAAAGGCGAGCGTTATCAGTGCCTTGAGTACACCCAAATCAATCTAATATACCGATTTTCTTTATTGATTATTTTTCTACCTATGAATTACTATTTGTAAGTGTTGATACACAAGGGTTTGAGCTGTTTCAGTCTTTATTGCATTCTTTTGCCACATCCCGTCCGCTTTGCGTCCACCTCTCTGACAGAGGGAAATATTCCCCTTCGATTCCGAAGGGGTGGCAGACGAAGTCTGACGGGGTAGTTTTATTATTGAGCAGTACCAACAACAGTTTGTAACACTTTTTTGGCTAATGGTAATGCATGTGGACAAGAGGTAACCTGATTATAGGCAGTGGTCATAATACCTGTTGGCGCTTGAAAGGTATTCAGGAAATTCAGGATTCCTTCTGTGCCACCATTGGCTAAGCTTAATAATTTATCAGTGGAAACATGGTTAACAATACAGTCTTGTACAAAGTTATTCCAAAGCTGTTGATCTTCGGGGTTTTCTATCCCAATATTTTCTATTTTAGAGGTTAAGGCACTAATGTTGTCGGGGCTAGAAGCTGCTTCAACCACTTTGTCCCAAAAAGCGAAACTGCTAATTGATGTCAATGATAGAATAAGTAGCAGGGTGATTTTTATTTTTTTCATAATTTTAATGCTAATCCATATTTTTGATACAGTTTAAAAGAAGTGATGAAGCAAACACAATACAGTCACAGTTAGAATGAATAGGCTGCACCGACGAAAACATTTACTTGATAGGTTTCACTACGAGGTTCCCAAACATTAAAGCCTTGTGATTGAACAGTATTTGACTTACCAAATTCAAAATAGGTATATTCAACACCGCCTAAAATTGAAAAATTTTCAGAGATAAAATAGTTTGCATTTAAACCAATTTCATAAATGGCTGATGAGCCTTGATCAAACTTTTCACCATTAAAGCGACCAGATTGAATCGTCATGGTTGGTGCAATGAGTCCGCCAATGCTACCTTCTAAGCCAAGCACTAAATCGGTTATGACTTCCATTTGGAAGAGCAATCCACCGCTGGCATAAAAAGTCGTGTAATCCTCTGTAATACCACTGACGGGTTGCCCCTGAAACGTTGTATCGTTAATAACACGATGCCAGAAACGGTATCCAAGTTCGACAAATGGAGTCAAAGAAATCCAGTTAGTGAAATCAAAGGTATAACCGCCTTTTACATTAATCACAGTTAAGGCATTCACGCCATTTGAGTCACCTTGACCAATAATTGCATCACCATTGGTGATATTACCGTTATAGTTAGTATCTGTCTCTTATACACATCTCCGAGCCCACGAGACAGGCAGAAATCT
>CAJXRW010000121.1 GCA_913060525.1 uncultured Gammaproteobacteria bacterium | reverse complement strand
ACATTAATACCTTATTCGTTATTTAAATTTATCGATACATTATACATAAATTAATTAACTTCTGGTAACTGATTATCGGACTCAGTTACCAAGCTATCGCCTTCAGGTAAATCCCTATTCTCTGCCTCTATTTCTGATCCTGGCGAGAATATTTCTACCAAACTATTCACTAATTCTGCCAACGTCGCTGTCATAATAGTAAAGTCAGCATCTAATTGTTCAATACCTGATTCCGTATGAATATCTTTTGCCTGATCCTGAATTACCTCAAGGTATTTTATCGACTTAAGCACAAAGTCATCTGTTATTGTAAACGCAACTTGATCTTTCCAAGAAAGTGATAGCTGTACAACTTCTCTACCTGACTCTACGAGCGCAGTAATATCTTCCGAAACAAGGTTTTGCTTCTGACAGCGTATCACACCAGAACTATCGTCATCTTTCAGCACGCAATTATCTTCAACAACATAATCTTGTGGATAATCATTCTGCAATACCCAGTTTGTAAGGAGTAAAGATATCTGTGACATGTCTGGTAGACGTATCTTTAGACTACCAATTGCTTTCCTTAACATAACACTAAAATCTTCAGCCTTACGCGATGAGGATGTATTCACAATTAACCATCCGTTTTTATTGTCTATATAGGCATATAAGGTGCTAGATTTCGTAAATGCTCGTGGTAATAGGTCTTGGTATATTTCTTCTCTTAACGTTTCTTTTTCTTTTTTTCTTAACTTACGGTTATCACGTAGTTCGATTTCTTCAACTTTTTCCTGCAACTGATCTTTGATTACCGAGGCTGGAACAATTTTTTCTTCCGTTTTTAGTGCTATTAGGCTACATCCATTTGCTGTATGCACTAGATCAATATTATCATTACCGGTTGGCGATACCCAACCAATACTCATCGGCACTGATGTTGAACAAGGCTTAAAGCTATTTTCTTGTAACTGAACATTAAGTTCATTAACATCAATTGTAAAGTCGTCGATATATTCAAATAATGTTACATTTTTAAACCACATGGTTTTCTCCTAATTTTTGCTGCTGGTAATAAACCTTAAGAATTTCATAAGCCCGAATAATACTTTGGACTTTCTCATCATCGCCAATATTACCCGTTTTATCTGGATGATATAGTTTTACTAAGCGGCGATATTGTAATTTAAGCTCTTCAAAAGATGCCTCTGGCGATAGTTCTAAAATTTCAAAATAGGGTTTTAATTCTTGGGAAACAGCCCTAGGCATATATTCAGTTAATAATTTGAACATTAACAAAGCAGACAAACCAAACTGCTCTAATATATCGACTAATAGCTGTTTTTGTTGGCGGTTTAATGATTTTTCAACTTGAGAAAGCCTAAACACTAATACACATACAAACTGAATAGAAGGCAGACTATATTTCAAACTCTCAATCATATTATATAAAGCAACAGTATGGTTAAAACCACTTTCGAAAAGCTTAACCGCATTATTTTCTTCTACCCTAGGCAAATTAAATAATTTTAATTGTGTTAAGAATAAATCGCGGCTATTAGCATGATTATTTGATAAATAACACATCCTGCCTAATAACACAAAATAACTGGAAAAATATTCAAATCGTTGTCTTTCGGTACAACTGTGTTTTTCTTTGTGTTTTTGATAGACAGCTTGTGCAATACCAAAACCAACAACCCCCATTACGACCGCACCCAAATAAGACTCATAAGCATAGCCAAGCATAACTAACAAACTAAATACCCAAACTGCTCTAAGCACGTCTTATTCCCTGCAACCTTTCTGGTGTTCCTATATCGTCCCAGCTTTTAGTATAGACATCACCTAAAACCTTCTGCAATTCAATGGCAGGTTTTAACACACTTAATAAACTAAAAGTATTACCTGATTCGTATGATGAAAATAATGCTTTAGAATACAGACCAATTCCTGAGAACGTATAATTTTTACTCAAATTACCAGATTTCGACCGAACCTTTCCAAATGATAACCCAAAATCACCCGTACAGTTATGTTTTGGATTATTTACCAAAACCAAATATGCTAATGATTCTCCCAGTGACACATCATTCAATACCGTATAAGGAAAATCAGTCATAACATCTGCATTAACGACAATAAAATATTCACCCAATAAACTAAGTGCTCTTCTAATACCACCACCAGTTTCAATACCCTCTTTACCTTCATATGAATACTGTATATTGACACCTAAATGATGACCAAATTTCAAATGATCAATAATTTTCTGCCCTAAATAAGCTACATTAATGACGATATCCAAAAAACCAGCATCACGTAGTTTTATAATCTGATATTCAATTAATGTTTTTCCATTAACTTCAAGCAGTGGTTTTGGTGTTGCACTTGTTAAAGCCTGCATGCGGCTGCCTCTTCCAGCAGCCAATATCATTGCCTTCATCTATTTAACAGGCAAGTCTGCAAGAAAAATAGTAATCGCAAAAAAGTGACTGATACTACCGAATAAAACAAAGATGTGCCAGAAAAAATGCGAGAACTCAACAACTTCATCAATCATATAAAAAATCACGCCAGTGGTGTAAAACACCCCACCTAAAATCACTAACATCATGCAAGAGAGTGGTAAAACTTCAATAATAGGTACAATAAACGCCAAAGCAATCCAACCCATTAACACATACAAAATTGTTGACACCCAGGACGCATTAAATGCAAAAATTTTATAAATAATACCAAATGCTGTTAATCCCCACATGATACCAAATATCAGCCAACCATAAACATTATTTAATGCTATCAGCGCTATCGGCGTGTAGGTCCCAGCAATTAAGAAATAGATATTTAGATGATCAACCGTCCGTAATTTTTTTCTTATATTTTTATCCGTAGCATAATGATAAAACCCAGAGGCGCCATACATACTTATTAAAGTAGCGCCAAAAATAGTACAAGCAACCACTGTGGTTGCACTTCCATCAGAGGCCGAACGAACCAGCATAAAAATCAAACCAATAATGCTCAATATTAAGCCTAAAAAATGAGAACCACTGTTTAGCAAATCTTCTCTGCGAGAATATAATTCTTTGTGTTCGTGCGACTCATCAACCAAATTAGAATATGATTGAGACATTAATTCTACCAGCCAAATATTTATATGTTATCTATTTTGCTCTATATTATTTGCTTACGCAAGGGCAACAAATTTTATTCATGAGCAAACAAATTATTCTCGCATCCTCTTCACCTTATAGAAAAAAATTATTAGAAAAATTGATTCCCAATTTCAAAACATATTCACCAGATATTGATGAACAACCTCTGAAAAATGAACAGCCCATTGAACTAGTCCAGCGACTTGCCAAAGGAAAAGCAGAAAAAACAATCAAAGATATCAATATACCCAACAGCATTTATATTGCTTCAGACCAGGTGGCTGTATTTAATAATCAAATTCTGGGGAAGCCATATACAAATGAAAAGGCATATGAACAACTCACTTCATTTAGCGGTAATGCCATCACTTTTTTAACAAGCCTATACGTCACTGACACAATAACCCATTACAATACTGTGGATAAAACTACCGTTTACTTTAAAAAAATATCAGATCACCAAATTACCAACTATATCCAAAGAGAAAAACCTCTAAATTGTGCAGGCAGCTTCAAATCGGAAGGGCTGGGCATTGCTTTGTTTGATAAAATTGAGGCATCTGACCCCAATGCATTAATTGGACTTCCATTAATAGAACTTGTTAAACTTCTAGAAAATCTTGATTATTTTGTAATTTAAACGCTTAGATGTTTACTGGCAGAACCTTGAACAATGGATTGATTGTTAATTTGAGCATGTTGCTGTCCATTTGAAGGAGAATTTTCGGCAGAAATCATAAGCAAAGCCACAAATCCAAGAGCGATTAAGATTGTAAATATAATCGCAATTGCCGCCATTAATTTTGTATTTTGTTTTTTTGTAGAACTCATAGGTTATTTCTCATTAATATACTTACCTAAGTAATATTAATTTATTTTATCATAGACTTCAAAGCTAAACGTATCATATCTTCAGCATTAGACACCTGAGACTTAATTTTCGATATGACCACTTGTGCTTCTTTTGGTTTATAGCCCAAAGAAACTAATGCCGAAACAGCTTCACTTGCTACGGCATCAGATAACCTATCCGCAGATATTAATTGAGCACTCTGCGTATTCTGCGCCAAATCAGATGATAAATTTTCAATTTTATCTTTCATTTCAACCAACAATCTTTCAGCTGTTTTTTTACCTATCCCAGGAATACTCACCAGCAAACTAACGTCTTGATTCAAAATAGCATGCGACAATGTATCGGCATCCATACCACTTAGAATAGCAATTGCCATTTTAGGACCAACGCCATTCACTTTAATTAACTCTTGAAAAAACTTGCGATCAGACTTTGTTTTAAAACCATATAATAATTGGGCATCTTCACGCACAACCATATGCGTATGAAGCACTACTTGTGAACCGATCTCTCCAATATCATAAATGGTGGTCATGGGAGATAATATTTCATACCCCACACCCTGAACATCAATAAGTAACAGCGGTGAAGATTTTTCAATGAGCTCACCTCGAATTCTGCCAATCATCTGTATCCTTAACTTTGGGATTAAAAGCTATAAGCTTGGAAATAAATATTTCTTAGACTGATTATATAATCTTTCAACCATAAACTTCATCATAAACACTTATTCCAGAATAGAGAATAAAAATAGTTTCATTTGAAAAAGCATAAACAATATACTAAATATAGAATACACCTAAGATATTTTAAAAAGCCACTAACCATGAAAAAAATTAGCTATAGTCTCCTTTTAACTATTATTGCTCTTACAGGCTGCACGACTACTTCAAAACCAAACAGTGATGATGACCCCAATCAATATAATCAAATTAAATTTAAATGTAGCGCTATTGATTATAGAAAAGAACATCCATTTCAAACAAATATAAAAGATATCGCAGTTGGTGATACATTGGTCTTCGCAACGTACGGAAGTTGCTCAGCAAGAATGGCAACGGTAATCGAGGTTGATAAACAAAACAATAGTTTTGTCATTGAGAACACTGATAACGAAAGGATTATGCTAAAAATAAATGACAAAGGCATTATTGTTGGAGAAAACCAATCAGCCACTGATATTTTAGCTAAAAAATATTTTTCGCTTGGTATCATTAAATCGTATACGCTCTTCACGCAAGCAAGTTAATCTATAACCAGAATTCTGCACTTTTAGCAGGCAATGCTTCCACCATCCAAATTTCTTTTATTTTTCCTGCACGAAAAGCCAGTAAATGCGTTGCATAATTATGTAATTTCTTATTATTTTTAGTTGCCAAAATTTCTACCATTACCATAGTTAAATTTTCTTCAACTGTAACAAGTTGCGTGGGCCTTATATTAAGCTCAACATCACGAATATCCATCTGGTTTAATCTTGTTAAGTAGTTATGCCTGCCAGTAACAATATCCTCACCACCATCAGTATTGGTGATATGTGCAACCACATCATCTGTTAATAAATCCAAAATGCTGCCAAAGTCTAATTTTGTGAATAATTCTATGAATTTCAAACTAACAATTTCTTCTGTGTTATGCGTTTTCATTTTAATCTTGACACCATAGTTGTAGTATGAATTATATACTTTAATCAAAGTGTTTGCTAAAGCCCATAAGGCTTTATGATGTTATTTTAATACTGGCTGTGGTAAAATTCTGAAAATTTTTGTTTTATTCGGGACGAATGGATAAGTTATGTCTGAAATTAATAAAAACTACGACCCAAAGGCAATAGAAAAAAACTGTTATCAATCTTGGGAAAATCAAGGCCACTTCAAATGTGGTAGAACAAATAATGACCCCTATACCATTATGCTGCCGCCACCAAACGTTACTGGCACATTACATATGGGGCATGGATTCCAACATACCTTGATGGACATTCTTGTCCGTTATCATCGAATGATGGGAAATGACACTCTATGGCAGCCAGGTACGGATCATGCCGGCATTGCCACTCAAATGGTGGTGGAGCGTAAACTAAATGCAGAAAATATTTCTAGACATGATCTCGGGCGTAAAGCATTTATAAATAAGGTCTGGGAATGGAAAAAGCAATCTGGCGGAACCATTACAAGCCAAATGAGAAGACTAGGTGACTCAGTTGACTGGTCACGCGAAAAGTTCACTATGGATGATGACTTATCTATTGCTGTTAGAGAACAATTTATACGCTTATATGACGAAGGCTTAATCTATCGTGGTCAGAAATTAGTAAACTGGGATCCCGTACTTAAAACTGCTGTATCAGACCTTGAAGTAATGAATGAAGATACACAGGGGTCATTATGGCATTTCGATTATCCCCTCTCAAATGGGAATGGGTTTCTTACCATAGCAACCACTAGACCAGAAACCATGCTTGGAGATATGGCTGTTGCCGTAAACCCGAATGATTCCCGCTATCAGCACTTAATCGGTCAATCCATTACTTTACCAATTACTAACCGATTTATTCCGATCATTGCAGATGATTATGTTGATATGAATTTTGGGACAGGATGTGTAAAAATTACACCTGCTCATGATTTTAATGACTATGATATGGCGCGCAGACATAATTTAGCCCTGATCAATATCCTGTCTCTTATACACATCTCCGAGCCCACGAGACAGGCAGAAATCTC
>CAJXRW010000120.1 GCA_913060525.1 uncultured Gammaproteobacteria bacterium | reverse complement strand
GAGATTTCTGCCTGTCTCGTGGGCTCGGAGATGTGTATAAGAGACAGGTTCAGGACCACATGGAAGAAATGTTACCCATTATCTATACGCCAACAGTGGGTGATTCTGTGCAGAACTTTAGTATGCTAATTCGTCGTCCTCGTGGGATTTATCTTAATTATGAAGATAAAGATTCAATGGATAAAATTGTTTCTCAGCATGCCAGTGATGATGTTGATTTTATTATTGTGACTGATGGCGAAGCTGTTTTAGGTATTGGTGACCAAGGTGTTGGAGGCATGGATATTAGTGTCGGTAAACTCATGGTTTATATACTATTCTCTGGCATTGATCCTTCTCGTGTATTACCTGTGTTTCTAGATGTGGGTACAGATAACGATCAATTACTAAATGACCCAATTTATATTGGTCGGAGACAAAAACGTATTCGCGGTGAAGCATACGATGATTTTATTGATATGTTTGTACAATCAGTTCGTAAACATTTTTCAAATGTTTACTTACACTGGGAAGATTTTGGTCGGGATACAGCGAGAAAAAATCTAGAGCGTTATCAAGAGGTTATGTGTACCTTTAATGATGATATGCAAGGTACAGGAATAGTGACTACAGCAAATATATTATCAGCTATAGAAGGTCAAGGTTTGTCAATGGCTGACCAACGTATCGTCATGCACGGTGCTGGGACTGCTAGTTGTGGGATTGCAGATCAAATATGTGAAACATTGGTTGAAGCTGGGTTACGTAAAGAAGAAGCTAGAAAGCGGTTTTGGATGATTAATAGTAAAGGTTTGCTTACAGAATATCAGCCTAAAATTGAGTTTTTCCAAGCACCTTATGTGCAGACAAAAGAGTCTGTTGCTAATTGGGATGTGGCTGATAAAACAAAAATCACTTTAGAAGAAGTGGTTAAAAATGCGAAACCAACAATATTGGTAGGGTGTTCGACAGTTCAAAATGCGTTTAATGAAACAATTGTGAAAGAGATGCTTAAGCACGTCTCTCGACCAATTATTATGCCTCTTTCAAATCCTACTTCAAAAAGTGAAGCGCACCCAGATGATTTAATTCGTTGGACAGATGGCAGAGCCATTATTGCAACAGGTAGTCCATTTAAGCCTGTAGAGTATAATGGTAAGACCTATCCAGTCCCTCAGGGAAATAATGCCTATATTTTCCCAGGCTTAGGTTTGGGAATTATAGCAGTTAAAGCCTCAAGATTAACTGGTGGTATGATTCGAGCAGCCTGCCAGGCCTTAAGTGAATTATCTCCATTCAGGAAAAATAATAATGATTCGTTATTACCATCGATCACTGAGGCCAAAGATCTAAGTCAAGTTATTGCAAAAGCAGTCATAAAACAGGCAATAGATGAAGGAGTATGTACGGTTGATATAAAAGATATTGATGTCAGGCTAAGAGAAATTCAATGGGAACCTAAATATTACAGATATAAATTAGTTTAGATTCCTAAAGTAATATTGCCTATATACAGTGGGTTAGTCTGTTTATGGGCTTTGATGATTTTAAAATTTGATGAATAATTCCTATATTATGTTACTATGTGCGCAAATTTGCAAAATGATTAAAAATGCTACAATTCAAGCGGTTATTCAAGCCTAAGATTCTTGGTCTGAGGGTTACAGCAATTTCTGAAATAGCTGTATTTATCCTTGTGCTGATATGTTCAGCATATTTTACGGGTAACGAAAATCGCTTTTTTGACGTTAATCCTAGCCCTTATTGGATCATCATTATTTTTATTTCTGCACAGTATGGTGTAAATGAAGGAATTTTCAGTGCATTAATCTGTTCGCTTGTTTTGTTAGTGGGAAATTTGCCTGTACAAACAATTGATCAAACAACCTATAGCTACTATCTGTTTGTAATTGTTAATCCCTTAATGTGGTTTATTACAAGTGTTTTGCTTGGTCTGTTAAGGTCAAAACATATATCAGCATATAAGGAGGCCAGATTAAAATATGAGGAGTCTACCAAGCGTGAAAAGGAAATAGCCAGTGGGTATAATCGTTTAAAAGCTGTGAAAGAAATGCTTGAGAAAAAACTGGCTGGTCAGTTGACTAGTGCTGCGCATGGATATTCTATTATTTCTCAATACCAAAGTTTATCTGATATTGAATTCCTAGAGCATTTACCTAAAATAGTCGACGAAACATTAAGGCCTAAGTCATTTTCAATTTTTCTTGCAGAAGAAAAAGGTTTTTACAGAAAATATTGTACAGGATGGGATGACCTGAATATTTATTCTAAAGATATTAATAAAAATTCAAAATTATTTCAGGCGATCACAACACAAGAATATCTCGCAATCAATAAAACTGGAGATCAAGAAATTCTTGGGCGTGAGGGCGTATTGGTGTGTAAATTGGTGAATAAAAATACGGGTTCAGTATTTGGTATGCTAAAAATTGAAAAATTAGACTTTCTGGATCTGAACGCATCTACAATATCTACATTTATTGCATTATGTGACTGGATTGGAACAGCCTATGCGAATTCACTACAGTACCGAGTTTCTGAAGATAATCAATTTATTGATAGAGATATGGGTGTATACACTAAGAGTTATTATGATCATCAACGTAGATTTTTGTTAACTTTATCACATAGATATAACTTTGCTTTGTATGGACTTGAAATATATGTACGTGCTCCAGAAAAAATTAATATTAATCCATTACTTTCATTGAAAGAAGCTTTCAAAATAGTATTTCCTCCAGATGCGGTTATATTTTATTCAGGGAGGAAAAATATATATTATTCTCTAATTAGAAGTAGTAATCCAGAAAAAATACAACGTTTTGTAGAAGAGTTGGATATACATTTTAGAGCATTTACAGAGAATAAAGTAAAATTTTCGATCGCATTTAAAAGGTTATAAAGTCACATAATGAAAGAAAAACATCTTTTATATAACGCTAACTTAGCATCCACAAAGTTAAAGTATTTTCTATGTGTAATATTCGTGAGTTCTATTACCTTGTTGTTAGAGATGTATGCAACCTACCTTTATTTTCTTGGTGAGATCACTTTAATCACTTTAATCATTTTGCATGTTGTTATTTGTTCTTTATTAGCTGTAATGTGCGGGTTAATTTATTATTTTAAAATTGATACAAGACTATATTTATATTTGTTATTTATGACTTCTGTTGCTGCAATAATGGGTGCGGGGATCGCATTTCTTACCAGTATATTATGTTGGGTTTCATATAAAAATGTTGACCCAGAATGGTTATATAATATTGGCTTAGAAGATGAAGAGGAAGATAATGAAAGACTATATTATCGATTAATCTCATCCCAAGAAGATTTCAGTGAAAAAGGTGATATTGCACCAATAGCCGAGGTACTTGAGGAAGGTAGTATAGCAGAGCAACGCCTAATTATAGCAAAAATGGCGAGATATTTTTCACCCAAGTTTTCTCAGCTATTAAGACAGGCAGTTAAAAGTAAAGAAAATAGCATTCGAGTTCAAGCAGCCACAGTTATCGCTAATATTGAATCGACTTTTTCAAAAAAATTAATAGAACTAGAAAAACTGTTTTTAGAAGATAAAAACAATCCAGACACAGTGTATAAACTCGCCCAGCATTGTGATACTTATGCTTATTGTGGGATATTGACGGACCAAGAGAAAATCGACTATTTTTACCATAGGGCAATAGATTATTATGTCTTATATCAAGAACTAACTGGTGATGAAGCAGAAACCATGCTTCTAACATTGGCTAGATTAAATCTAAGAGTTTTCAATAATGAAGCTGCTTTAAAATACCTTGATTTAATTTTGAAAGTTAAAGCAGGTGAGATTACACCACAATTATTTTTATGGTATGTGGAGGTGCTTTATAGACTTAACAGGTACCCAGAAATACATCAATTCTGTATAAGTTATAAGTATAGGGTTAAAGGGGACGCTGCTGCAGAGGAAATGGCAAAGAGCACGATTGATTTATGGATAAGCTCTAATGAAGCATGATCAAGAAATTTATGATGTCTGTTTAATTTTAGAAGGTACTTATCCATACGTTTCAGGTGGAGTATCATCATGGGTGCATGAACTTATCAGTGAACAAAACCACTTGAATTTTTGTTTAGTTTGTTTAATGCCGCCAGGTTTTGATAAGACATATCGATATAGCATTCCGAATAACGTACATAAAAAAATAGATATTACACTTCAAAAACCGATCTCAGGTAAGACTGAAAAAAAGAAAAAGAAAATTCCTGAGTTAATAAAGCGTTTACAGGTTTCTCTTGAGCAATTGCATAGTAAAGAAACTTCTTTAGCTGCATTGGCGACGCTAATAAAGACGGTTCAAAATACTGGGAAGCCATTATCTACAAACTTTCTATTAAACTCTCAAGCTGCTTGGGAGCTTTTAATTGCAATGTATAAAGATACCTACCCAAACGCAAGTTATATAAATTATTTTTGGTCTTGGAGGGCAATTTTAAGCAGTATGTATTCTGTTATGCTTTCAGAATTACCTCGGGCAAAAGTTTATCATTCAATTTGTACAGGTTATGCTGGTCTTTATTTGGCAAGAGCACATCTCGAAACAGGTGCTCCTTGTTTGCTAACTGAACATGGTATTTATACCAATGAAAGAAGAATTGAACTAGCCTCTGCATCTTGGTTGGATGGTGAAGATGCGATGAATTTAAATGTGAGTAGAAAAAGTGTCAAGGAGTTAAGAGACTTTTGGATGGATGCTTTTTATTCTTATTCTAAGCTTACGTATGACGCCTGTGATAAAATAATAACTTTATACGAAGGTAATTTTAGATTGCAAATTGAAGATGGTGCGGACAGCAATAAGTTGGAAGTGATTGCAAATGGCATAGATTATGAGAAGTATGGCAATATTCAGAAGGCTAAAAAGCATGCGCCAACAGTGGCGTTAATTGGTAGGGTGGTACCAATTAAAGACATTAAAGCATATATAATGTCAGTGGTTATCCTGACCAAATCTATTCCTAATGTAAAAGCCTATATGATGGGTCCAACTGACGAAGATCCTAATTATTATGAAGAATGTATCGATTTGGTTAAATCACATGGTATTGAAAAAAACTTTATTTTTACGGGTAAGGTTAATATAACCGATTACCTTGGTGAAATTGATATAGTGGTGTTATCTAGCTTAAGTGAAGCGCAACCATTGGTTTTATTAGAATGTGGGGCAAGTGGGATTGTACTAGTAACCACAGATGTTGGTTCTTGCCGAGAGATCATTGAAGGTCGTCAAGATGAATCACCAAAAATTGGTCATGCAGGTATTGTATGTGAACTATCAAGTCCAGAGGCAATTGCTAAGGCAATGGAGAAGCTATTTGTAAACACCGAGTTTTATCATGAATGTTCTAAGAATATCGTAGAAAGAATAAAGCGGTATTATCTAAAAGAAGATCAGCATCAGGCATATAGAGAACTTTACCAATCGTTAATAGGGAGGTCTAATTAGCGCATGGCAGGGATTGGATTCGTACTAAGAAAACTTAGCCAAAAAGATGATTTGTTTGGCTCAATCCAAGCATTTATGCATGCCTTGGTAGCCTCTTCAGGCCCATGGTTATTTACTGTATTATCACTTGGCATAATTATTGTAGTTGGAGATTACTTTACAACTCACGGCGCAGTTGAACAGTTTCGATCAATTATTATTTATAACTTTGCGTTTTCTTTGGTGATTTCTGGGCCAATATATCTTGTTTGTACTCGATTTTTGGCTGATGAAATTCATCGTAAAGATTTAACTTATTCAATTGGGATGTTGTATGGCGCAACATTAGTTATTTCTGTTATACAGCTAAGTCTTGGCGTATGGTTCTACTGTTTTTATTCTCATTTGCCTATAGTTGTAGCCATTAATGCAGTAATTAATTACATGTTAATTGTTCTGATATGGATGGCTGCAATATTTTTATCTGCCATGAAAAATTATCGCGTCACAACCTACGCATTTATTGGTGGGATTGTGGTTTCTGTAGTGTGTTCAAGCTTAATGGCGGAGCTTTACGGTGTATTAGGTATGTTAATTGGCTTTAGTTTCGGGCTTGCATTAATCGTATCTATTATGGGTGCCAGGATATTAATTGAATATCCTTATAAGCCTAAGAAAATTTTTACATTTTTAAAATACATTTTGACCTATTGGGAGTTAGCACTTGCTGGATTGCTTTATAATTTGGGTTCTTGGGTGGATAAATTTATTATGTGGTTTTCTCCTCAGGCATTAGCTGAAAAAGGACAGTCATCATTTTTTATGTACCCTAATTATGATAGTGCTATGTTTTTAGCTTATTTATCTATTGTTCCTGCATTGGCGATATTTGTATACCAAATAGAAACTGATTTTTATCAAAAATATGTCAAATTTTATAGTGATAGTTTAAATAATGCAAATTTAGAAAAAATATATAAAAATCAACAAAGTTTAATCAACAGCTTTACGCGTAATTCTATTGTTGTATTTATTTTACAAGCTGCTATTGCTGCAGCATTAATATTGTCTGCACCACATATGTTTAAATTTATTCACGTGAATTATACGCAAATGGGTATTTTTCGTTATGGGATAATTGGTTCAACTTTTCAGATATTCTTCTTATTCTTTACAATTATTTTAGCGTATTTTGATAATCGTAAAGGCTGTCTCTTATACACATCTGACGCTGCCGACGATCTACTCTGTGTAGA
>CAJXRW010000119.1 GCA_913060525.1 uncultured Gammaproteobacteria bacterium | reverse complement strand
CGAGATTTCTGCCTGTCTCGTGGGCTCGGAGATGTGTATAAGAGACAGATGGTAAGTTTCCAGGCGATGTATCTGTCGAAGATGGTAAGTTGGTAGTCAATGGCGACAAAATAGACGTTTTTTCTGAAAAAGATCCCGCTCAATTGCCTTGGGGTAAATTGAATGTTGATGTCGTATATGAGTGTACAGGTATTTTTCAATCAAAAACA
The DNA here is from genome assembly GCA_913060525.1 of uncultured Gammaproteobacteria bacterium. GTDB lineage: Bacteria > Pseudomonadota > Gammaproteobacteria > Francisellales > Francisellaceae > CAJXRW01. Next base: position 6,552 of record CAJXRW010000119.1, on the reverse strand, counting down.
AAGTGTCAACCACACCTACAAGCAGGCGCAAAAAAAGTATTAGTTTCCGCTCCTTGTGGTTCAGATGCTGATGCGACGGTTGTATATGGGGTGAATCATAATGTATTGACTTCTGCTATGACGGTGGTTTCAAATGCGTCTTGTACAACAAACTGTTTATCTCCTGTCGTTCAGCCACTGAATAATAAGATTGGCATAGAGTCTGGTTTAATGACAACGATTCATTCATTTACCAATGACCAGCGTCTACTTGATGTTGCGCATAGTGATATTCGTCGTGCGCGTTCTGCAACACAATCAATGATCCCGACAAAAACAGGTGCCGCTGCCGCAGTTGGTTTAGTATTACCTGAATTGAAAGGTAAATTAGATGGCTTTGCCATGCGTGTTCCAACCATTAATGTTTCAGTTGTTGATTTGACTTTTACGGCTAAAAAGGCAACCTCTGTTGATGAAGTGAATGCCATTCTTAAAGAAGCGTCAGAAAACGAATTAAAGGGCATATTGGCTTATAACACCTTGCCATTGGTGTCAGTTGATTTTAATCATGATGCTCATCCTTCTGTATTTGATGCCACACAAACAAGAGTGATTGGAAACCTAGTTAAAGTACTTGCGTGGTATGATAACGAGTGGGGGTTCTCCAATCAAATGCTTAGAACGACTAAAGCCTGGATGGCAGCTAAGTAAAATTCAAATATAAGGGCGTGGTAACACGCCTTTTTTTATGACAGGAGAAAAGAATGGATGTTTTAAAATTAGATCAGGTTGATATTGATCATAAACGTGTTCTCATTCGTGTTGATTTTAATGTGCCTGTTAAAGATGGCAAAGTAACGAGTGATATTAGAATCCGAGCCGCAATCCCGACGATTGAGTATGCATTATCTAAAAATGCGAAAGTAATATTGCTATCACACCTTGGGCGACCAACTGAAGGGCAGTTGGATGAAGTAAACTCATTAAAACCCGTAGCAGATAGGCTTTCTGAAATATTAGATAAACCCGTTAAGTTCGCTAAAGAATGGTTGAATGGAATAGATATAAAAAACGGTGAAATTGTTTTATGTGAAAATGTACGCTTCAATGTTGGTGAGAAAAAAGATGATCCTGCATTAGCTAAAAAAATGGCAAAGTTATGTGATGTCTATGTAATGGATGCGTTTGCCACCTCGCATCGTGCTCAAGCATCAACACATGGTGTGGGTAAGTATGCGCCTGTTGCCTGTGCAGGTTTTTTATTGAGTAGCGAGTTAGATGCACTAGGCAAAGCATTAGCTAACCCTGAAAAACCAATGGTGGCGATTGTTGGTGGCGCAAAAGTTTCTACTAAATTAACGGTATTAGCTAACTTGTGTGAGAAAGTTGATCAGTTAATTGTCGGTGGTGGTATTGCCAATACTTTTTTAGTGGCTGCTGGATATTCCGTGGGTGCATCCTTATATGAAAAAGAACTTGTTGATGATGCTAAAAGCATCATGCAAAAGATTAAGAAATTGGGTGGAAATCTACCTATACCTGTTGATGTGCGTGTTGCTAAATCTTTTTCAGAAAATGAAAAGGATGTGGTTAAAAAAGTAGATGATATTGCTGCGGATGAAATGGTATTGGACATTGGTCCTGAAACTGAAAAAATATTTTCAAAAATTATTGAAGGTGCAAAAACGATTCTGTGGAATGGCCCATTAGGTGTGTTTGAGTTTAATGGCTTTGCAGCAGGTACCAGACAATTATCTAAAGATATTGCGAAAAGTTCAGCGTTTAGTATTGCAGGAGGTGGAGATACCATCGCCGCAATTGAAAAATTTAATATTAAAGATGATGTGTCTTATATTTCTACTGCTGGCGGGGCATTTTTAGAATTTTTGGAAGGTAAAAAACTGCCTGCAATTGAAATGTTAAAAGAAAAATTTAAGTCATAAAAGGGTGAGTATGAAGAGAACGAAAATATTAGCCACGATTGGCCCAGCAAGTGAATCTGAAGAAGTATTGAGAGGAATGATTAGGGCTGGGTTAAATGCTGTACGTTGTAATTTTTCTCATGGTACACCTGAAGATCATCGTAAAAGGGTAGACCTAATTCGCAGAGTATCAAAAGAAGAAGGGGTGCCAATTGGTATTCTTGCAGATTTGCAAGGCCCTAAAATTCGGGTTGCCAAATTTAAAGACAAATCGGTTAAATTGGAACAAGGTAAGTCTTTTGTTTTAGATGCAGCAATGGATAAAGAGGCTGGGGATATTAATGCAGTTGGTATCGACTACAAAGAGTTACCTAATGATGTTATCAAAGGCGATATATTATTATTAGATGATGGCAAAATAATCTTAACGGTAGATAAAGTTGATGGCACCAAAGTCATCACGAAAGTAACGGTTGGTGGTGTGCTGTCAAATAATAAAGGGATCAACAAGAAAGGGGGTGGCTTAACGGCACCCGCTTTAACTGAAAAAGATAAAGAAGATATTAAAACTGCGGCTATGCTTGAAGTTGATTATATTGCAGTGTCTTTCCCTCGTGATGGTAAAGATATGGAATATGCACGCAAATTGGCAGAAGAAGCTGGCTCTAGAGCTGGGCTTGTTGCAAAAATGGAGCGCACAGAAGCGATCCATAATATGGACGAAATTATAGATGCATCTGATGCAATTATGGTTGCTCGTGGAGATCTAGCCGTTGAAATTGGTGATGAGAATGTTCCATCGGTACAGAAGAGTTTAATTAGGCGCACGCGCGAGAAAGATAAAATTGCAATTACTGCCACGCAAATGATGGAAAGTATGATTACCTGCTCCACGCCAACACGAGCTGAGGTGTCGGATGTTGCGAATGCGGTATTAGATGGAACGGATGTGGTAATGTTATCTGCTGAATCTGCTGCTGGGCAGTATCCTGTTGAAGCGGTTGCTGCGATGAGTCGTGTTTGTATTGCGGCTGAAAAAAGTGAGCTGGTACATATTGTGGCGAAAAATAATATTGAACGTCAATATGACAGGGTGGATGAAGCCGTTGCCTTGTCCGCAATATATTTAGCTAATCATATTGAAGCGAAAGCGATTATTTCATTAACGGAATCAGGTTCAACAACCCGTTGGATGTCACGGATTAACACGAATCTACCCATTTTTGCTTTAACGCGTAACAAAGATACCATAGGTCGTGTAACATTATACCGAGGGGTAACACCTGTTGAGTTTGACTCAACCAGAATGCCACGTTTTTATGTGAACCGATCTGCAGCAGATGAGCTGCAGAAAAGAGGAATTGTTCAAGATGGCGATTTTTGTCTTTTAACAAGTGGCGATCATATGGGTATGCATGGTGGCACCAATAAGATTAAAATTGTACAAATTGGTAATATTGTTTAATTAATTTTTACTAGGAGATAAAGAGATGGCTTTAGTTTCACTTAGACAACTACTCGATCATGCTGCGGAAAACGGTTATGGTTTACCAGCATTTAATGTCAATAACTTAGAACAAATACGTGCCGTAATGGAAGCAGCGGATGCAGTCAATAGTCCTGTTATTTTACAAGGCTCTGCTGGCGCTAGAAAATATGCAGGGGCGCCTTTTATTAAACATTTGGTTGAAGCGGCAATTGAAGAGTACCCGCATATTCCAGTAGTGATGCATCAAGATCACGGAACCTCACCTTCTGTTTGTCAGCGTTCTATTCAGTTAGGGTTTTCATCGGTTATGATGGATGGCTCGTTGAAGTCAGATGGGAAAACGCCTGCGGATTATGATTACAATGTGGCTGTGACACAACATACAGTTTCAATGGCGCATGCCTGTGGTGTTTCCGTTGAAGGTGAGCTTGGTTGTTTGGGTTCGTTGGAAACAGGGCAGGCAGGTGAAGAGGATGGTGTGGGTGCTGAAGGTATATTGTCACATGATCAACTATTAACTGACCCTGAAGAAGCAGCACAATTCGTTAAGGCAACAAAAGTTGATGCTTTGGCAATTGCGATTGGCACAAGCCATGGTGCCTATAAATTTACTAAGCCACCAACAGGTGACGTGTTAGCAATATCACGTGTCAAAGAGATTCATGCGCGTATTCCTGATACACATCTGGTGATGCATGGTTCTTCATCTGTGCCGCAAGATTGGTTGAAAATTATTAATGAATATGGTGGTGACATGGGTAAAACCTATGGTGTACCCGTAGAAGAGATTGTGGAAGCGATTAAATATGGTGTCCGTAAAGTAAATATTGATACCGATTTGCGTATGGCAGCAACGGGTGCGATTAGAAAGTATATGTCAGAACATCCAGCTGAATTTGATCCACGTAAATATAATGCAGCAGCAAAAGCAGCAATGTCTGAAATATGTAAAGCACGTTATGAAGCGTTTGGTTCGGCTGGCTATGCTTCTAAAATTAAACCTATCTCTCTTGAAAAAATGTTCCAGCGTTACGAAGCAGGTGAGTTAGAACCAAGAGTAAGCTAATAACCCCAAGTTTTTATCTTTAGGATTTATTTTTCCATCTAGTTTTTAGTTATACAGATCACAGGCTAAACAAAGTTATCCGTTGCATTAGCGTATCGAAAAAATAAACTTGTTGATATCGTGTATTGAGCAATTAAATTTAGTCATTAGGCGGCTGGAAAGAAATAAATGTCCCAGATGGTATCAGCAGGTTTTTTCACAATAAAGGCACGAAAATTAAGACATAGCAAGTCTATGGCGTATTTTCGTAACGCATAGTGGGGGAAAACAAGCAAATCAAATGGGGTATTTATTTCTTTCCAGTCGTCTTATGTTATCGGTACATCGCTTAGGTTGGTGGGTTTGGCTTTCCAGGTGTAGAGCAACACCATGCTCAAACCTATGGCATAACATATCTGGGTGACAGCATAGGCTGAATTTGGAATGACAGAATGAAATGATAAATCTGTTGCTCCAGCTAGAAGTGCCAGAACTATGCCAGTCCAAGAAATGGCAAAAGCGCTTGAAAGTTGGATAATGGTGCTGATAATAATAGTCGCATCACCCATATAATCATCATTATCAATTGAGTTATAAACACCCGCGTTGCTTATAATGGTATATGCGCCAAAACAGGTGCCCAAAAGCGCCAGTAATATTAGGAATGCTACTAGATTAAAATGCATAAAAACATATGCGATGGCTAAAAATATACCAATCATAAAAGCAAAATTGATTATATAAAAACGATAAAAATGTAACTGGCTTAAAATCAGCTTTACTGCCTTTTTAATTAACCAGGCAGGGATAATAAATGCCATAATGGTTAGTCCAGACTCAAAAGCAGTGAAGCCTTGTTTGGTTTGTAAATATAAGGGAAAAATAAACATCATGCCCATAATAATCAGTCTTGAAGAACCGCTAATAATGGTGAAATAACGAAAACATTTATTTTGTAATATGATCAGGTTAATCACCGCTTTCTCTTTGAGATTTTTAGCGTGTTTAATATATTTGATAATCAGATAAACTGCCGTTATTAATGCCAACCATTTCCAATAGTAGGCAATTTCAAAATCAATGATTAAATCAACAAATAGCATAAAGGAAGCAATGGCCAAGCCAATGGTTAAAAATCCTTTCAAGTCAAATTTAGCTTGGGCTTTGGTTTGGTTTAAGCGTGGCAAGAATAAATAAATTAATACCAGTGCTGCGATGCCAATAGGGATATTAATAAAAAAAATCGCTCTCCAGCCAATATAAGTTGTTATGAGTCCACCGACAAATGGACCCAGCATGGGGCCAATAGTGACAACGACTGCGATAACAGACATGGCCTCTAACATATTCCCTTTAAATATGCGGACCATTGCTAATCTGGCAACAGGCATGGTGAATGCGCCAAATATGCCTTGTAACGCCCTGAAAATAACTAAAAGTACAATGTTGGTTGATAAACCGCAGGCAATAGAGGAAAGAACAAAACCAGTGACAGAAATCATTAATAGATTTTTGCTGCCAAGTTTATCTGAGAGCCAAGCGGATGCAGGTATAAATAAACCAAGTGTTAGCAGGTATACGGTGATGGCAACTTTTAAGGTGATCGCATTAACTTCGAAACTATCGGCGATTTGGGGTAATGCTGTATTTAATGCGGAGCCATCAATAAGCTCCATTAGCATGACCATGCCAATTGTATAGGCAATAATTTTATTGAGTATCATGTTAAGGGTGCAATATATTTATGGTAATTAGCATAAGCATATTGCTGTATTTTAGATATGAATTTATTGTGCTTTTTTACAAGAAGTTGAGTCAATGTTTCCTTGGCTCATGACAAGGGAGCAGTAATATTTTTCCTGATTACATTCTGCTGTCCAAGTGCTGCCAACTTCACTTGTTTCTTCATTTGATATGCTAATGTCATTTGGTGCGCAGCCAATTTCACCAGAGGTGATGTCTTGTCGTTGTTGGTTGGTGACGCATCCTGTTAATAACAAAATAATGGTACTGGTTAATATAACGTGTTTCATATAATTTTGATCTTAGATTGTTTAGTTTAAGTAATAGACCAATTCGTTTTTAGTGTCTAATCTGTCTCTTATACACATCTCCGA
>CAJXRW010000118.1 GCA_913060525.1 uncultured Gammaproteobacteria bacterium | reverse complement strand
TTAAACCACATGCTCCACCGCTTGTGCGGGCCCCCGTCAATTCCTTTGAGTTTTAGCCTTGCGGCCGTACTCCCCAGGCGGGGCGCTTAATGCGTTAGCTGCGGCACGGAACCCATGGAATAGGCCCCACACCTAGCGCCCAACGTTTACGGTGTGGACTACCAGGGTATCTAATCCTGTTCGCTCCCCACACTTTCGCTCCTCAGCGTCAGGTAATGCCCAGAGAACCGCCTTCGCCACCGGTGTTCCTCCTGATATCTGCGCATTTCACCGCTACACCAGGAATTCCGTTCTCCCCTGCATACCTCTAGTCTGCCCGTATCGAAAGCAAGCACTCGGTTAAGCCCAGTGTTTTCACTCCCGACGCGACAAACCGCCTACGAGCCCTTTACGCCCAATAATTCCGGACAACGCTCGCACCCTACGTATTACCGCGGCTGCTGGCACGTAGTTGGCCGGTGCTTCTTCTCCACCTACCGTCACCCAACTCAACATCAGGCTTCGTCAATGATGAAAGAGGTTTACAACCCGAAGGCAGTCATCCCTCACGCGGCGTTGCTGGATCAGGCTTCCGCCCATTGTCCAATATTCCCCACTGCTGCCTCCCGTAGGAGTCTGGGCCGTGTCTCAGTCCCAGTGTGGCTGATCTTCCTCTCAGAACAGCTATAGATCGTCGCCTTGGTAGGCCTTTACCCTACCAACTAGCTAATCTAACGCAGGTCCATCATAAAGCGGCAGCCGAAGCCACCTTTCACCCTTAGGTAATATGCGGTATTAGCAGTCGTTTCCAACTGTTGTCCCCCTCTTTATGGTAGGTCCCTACGCGTTACTCACCCGTCCGCCACTCGTCATCAACTAGCAAGCTAGTTATGTTACCGTCCGACTTGCATGTGTTAAGCATGCCACCAGCGTTCAATCTGAGCCAGGATCAAACTCTTCAGTTCAATTCTGCTAAAACTCGTTCGTCTACATCTAATTAAACTCTTAAATATCTAAGCCACTCAAATCATTCTCCGTAGCGGCAGATGAGAATTCTACTCCTCTCAAAATTTTTAGCAACATGTTTTTAAAACTTTTTTTATCTTTTTGATTTCAGCCAAAGCAACACCTTGAACTTGCTGAATTGTCAAGTCACTTGTATCAACTATTACTGCGTCTTTGGCTGGCTTTAAAGGTGAAGCCTTTCTAGTTTGATCCCTATGATCCCTTTCAATAATATTTTTTAATACTTCGTTATAATCAGCATCTAGCCCCTTATGCTTCAACTCTTTATATCTTCTATTAGCACGCGATTCAGCGCTCGCAGACAAATATAATTTCAATGGTGCATTAGGAAAAACCACACTACCCATATCACGCCCATCGGCAATCAAGCCCTTTCCATCATTAAATGACTTTTGACATTCCAATAAGGCACTCCTAACATCTGCCAAAACAGCTATTCTTGAAGCCATTATACCAGATTCTTCTGTTCGAATTTCAGAAGAAACATCTTCACCACCCAATAAGCATACTGACTTACCTTCCTTAATGACAAATTTAATTGGCATTTTTTTTAACTTCAAAATAGATTCTTCATCATTTACGCTCAAATCATTTGATTTCAAATACAAAGCCGCTGCACGATAAATAGCTCCACTATCTAACAACTTCCAACCAAGATTTAGCGACAAAAATGCTGCCAAAGTACCCTTACCAACCCCGCTAGGGCCATCAACTGTAATAATCTTATCAACCATTGGCTATCTCAAAATTTTTCATGAAATTAATTAATGACTCAACAGCTTCTAACGATAACGCATTATACAAGCTAGCTCTAAATCCCCCGACACTCTTATGACCCTTTAGCCCATAAAGCTTATTTATTTCAGCTTCATCTATAAATTTTTGATCTAACCCGCCTTTGAATATGGAAAAAGGTACATTCATTTTAGAACGGTAATCCTTCTCAACAGCATTCAAGTAAAAATCACTTGAATCTATACAGTCATAGAGCATAGCTGATCTAACTTCACTCAGCTGCTGCATAACCTCAATTCCTCCGGAATCAATAATCCAACTCAATACTTCATTCATCACATACCAAGTAAAAGTCACAGGAGTATTATATCTAGACTCATTTTTGGCATAACTTGCAAAATTCATTAAAGCAGCTTGATCAGCAACACCATTGAACAATTCTTTTTTACCAATCACCAGACACGCACCTGCTGGACCAATATTCTTTTGGGCGCCAGCATATAAGACATCAATTTTATTAAAGTCCACAGCCTTAGATAAAAAGCTTGATGACATATCACAACAAACCAGCGCTTCATTAGAAAATATTTCTGATTGGAACTGCCTACCATCAATGGTCTCATTATCCGTATAATGAATATAATCAAAACCAGGAACAGATATCTGTTTACCAGCATAATACCCATCGTCTGCAAAAACTGACTCAACGGTAAGAAATTTTTTCGCTTCTTTTTCAGCCTTATTCGCCCAACTGCCAGAATTAACATATAGAGCTTTTTTATATTTCAATCCAAAATTCAGCGGAATCATTGAAAATACTTGCGACGCACCGCCGGGCACAATCAACACTTCATGCTCATCAGGAATTGACAATAAATACTTCAGTTTCTCTTTAATCTGATAATAAATATTACTAAAGCGATCATCTCTATGGCTAATAGATAAGATTGATATTCCAGTACCGTCAAAATCAATCAAGGCCTCTTGAGCTTTACGTAACACTGCGTCATCAATTACCGCTGGACCAGCACAAAAATTGTATGTTTTTTTCACAAACTTCTCTCAAATGATTTTAACAAGTTACATTCTAAACTGTTCACCTAGATATACCTTACGAACTTGCTCGTTATCCAAGATTTTTTCTGGCGTCCCGCTCGCAATAATTGTCCCCGCATTAACAATATACGCATGCTCACAGACATCCAACGTTTCCCGAACATTATGATCCGTAATTAGCACCCCTATTCCACGGTTTTTTAAGTGATTAATAATCACTTTAATATCAATAACCGATATCGGATCAACCCCTGCGAACGGCTCATCCAGTAATATAAACTGAGGCGAAGTTGCCAACGCGCGTGCAATTTCACACCTTCTACGCTCACCACCCGATAAACTCATGCCCAAATTAGTTCTGATATGCTGGATATTAAACTCTTTCAACAAGCTCTCAAGCTCTTCTCTTCTTTGCTGATCACTCAGATCCTTTCTAGTTTCCAATATTGAAGTGATGTTATCCTCAACTGTGAGTTTACGAAATACCGATGCCTCCTGAGGTAAATAACCAACACCCATTCTAGCCCGCCAATGGACAGGCATCTGGGTTATATCTTTATCACCTAGATATACAGCGCCCCTATTGGCTCGAACCAATCCAACAATCATGTAAAATGAAGTCGTTTTTCCTGCCCCATTAGGGCCTAATAAGCCAACAATTTCACCACTCTTTACTTCCAATGAAACATCATTCACTACCCATCGAGACTTATAGCGTTTACCTAAATGCTCAGCTCGCAACACAATTTTCTGATTGTTGCTTTTATTATCTGCCACTATTTATCTCCTTCAGAAGAAAGTGTACCATCAGAATTTATCACCACCGATGCTCTCTGACCACTATTTGGCACAGTAACTAATTTAGTTTTTGTATCATAAATAACCTGCTTACCATCAAAAACATTCCCATCTTTAACAATATGGGCATTACCAGAAACGATCATTTTTTGCTCCATAGGCAAGAACTCCATTGTCTGCCCCTGAGCTAAAGTTTCATCAGGCTTATCATTTTTGCCATCTTTCTCAGATAACCCATAAAACTTTGCCACATGCTCTTCGGACTTATCTGCAATTAGCATCACTCTTTTAAGCTGATTATTTTCATCTAAAAAAACTTGAAGCTTTTGCCCACTAAGAAAGCGACAAGCTTTTTCTTTGGCACAAATCTCTTTAGCCTTACTTAACTCTTCGTTTTGCAAGTCATAATACGATTTACCTGAATCATCAACCCATAACGACGCGCTAGAACTTGTACCACCTTCTGGTTTGTCACCCTTATGGCATAATATACCGACAGACTTAACCTGCATAACCAAGACATTTCCAATATAAGTCATCTCATTTGATTTTTGATCATAGGTCAATGAATCACTGCAAATTGTTACAGGCCCATCAGAGGATGATTTTGTACCAAAAATTTCTTGTTGGTTAGACGATGTTGGTAAAGCAAAAGCTACCGAAAAACTAAAAAGCGCAGCCAAACATGCCGAAAAGCGCAACCTACTCTTGCAGAGTGCCAACATAATACGTTCTCACATTTGATAATAACGTTAAATTAGTTGGGTTCAAATAACCCTTCAACCCAACACCAGTCATTATATTATTTGATCCAGGCTCTGTCATGGTCACCAGGTCATTTGACTCAACATAATTCCTTTTAGGAAATACTGAACCAGATTCTGTCGTGATTTTTATAGCAGGCGCCTTTTTGCCTTCAGCATCACGGGTGATTACCACACCACCTGAAAGAAATATTTTTGAATTGTCATTTAAAATCTCCGCAGTTTTTGCTGTTATATGCCAAGGATTGTTTTGATTATCCGAATAAGTTAATAACTTCACCTGATTCACGTCGGCTTTTCCATCAGCATAACGCACAGAATCTTCAGCATTCAAAATATATTTAACTTTGCCATCTTTATCGATTTCGGTAAATGCAATATTCTTCGCTTCATTTACTTGAAAATCATTTGGAAGCTTACCTCCTATATTAAAGCTTTCAGTAGATTTCATTGCTAAATAGCTCGTTATGGCAACAACACCTGTTAATACAAATGATGATATAAGCGAGCGTTTACTAAAAAACATGTTATCGCGCCTCGCCTTTAGAAATAAAATCTTCTACCAGCCTATCTAAAAGCCCTCGAGACTGATAAATCAAATCACACACTTCTCGAACAGCCCCTTGACCACCAGACAACTGAGTGCGATATTTCACATAGGGTTGAATCAATTTGTGCCCATCATTAACTGTTATAGGAAACCCTACTCTTTTTAAGAGCGGCAAGTCGGGTAGATCATCACCCACATAAGCAACCTCATCATCATCAATGCCAAGCTTTTGCAACAAACCCTCATATGCTTTTATTTTATTTGCTTGACCCTGAAATATGTAATCAACACCTAACGATTCAAATCTCTTTTGAACCAAATTAGATGACTTACCTGTAATAATTGCAATTTCGATACCTAGTTTTTGAATAAGCTTCATCCCCAAGCCATCTTTTACATTAAACACCTTCAATTCATCGCCTGTATTGGTCAGGATAATTCCACCATCCGTCAATACACCATCAACATCAAGAATTAGTAATTTAATTTTTTTTAGTTCTTCAATTGCCATATTTCTCAACTTAAATCGTTAGCCAAGACATGCGTAAACCCAACAATGCCCTCAAATAAAAATAGCAAAGATTTGTCATATATGGAATGTTCCTACACATGTTTGTATGATCTAGTTTTAAGAACAGGATTTTTGCAAACATGGGCAATAGACTTTCAAAAATTTACACCAAAACAGGCGACCAGGGTACAACGGCACTTTCAGATGCTAAACGGCTTTCAAAATCAAATAACATATTCTCTGCCATAGGCGACATTGATGAACTCAATTCAAATATTGGATTCCTTATTAGCAAGCTAAATGACCAAGCAATTACTGAACAACTCACCAGCATCCAGCATATACTCTTTAATATAGGTGCAGAATTGAGTTTCCCAGAATATGCTCAAACCAAGCCTGAACATAGCGTTATTTTAGAAAACTGGTTAGACGAAATGAACAGCCACCTAGCACCCTTAAAAGAATTTATCCTACCAGGTGGTTCTGAAATTAGCGCAATTACACACATATGTAGAAGTATCAGCAGACGCGCTGAGCGCTCCATTGTATGCGTACAGATTTCACACAAAGTATCGCCAGATGTTTTATCTTATGTTAATAGACTGTCAGATTACTTTTTTGTTTTGGCGCGCCATTTAAATAAAATTGCAGGAAATGAAGATGTTTACTGGAAAAGCCACCGTATTAAAAGCTAGTATTTACAATCATCAGTTTGGTATTTATTCATGAAGATTATAATTCTTGGTGCAGGGCAAGTTGGCACATCGTTAGCAAAAAATCTATTGCTTGATCATGATGTCAGTTTGATTGACAGCAATTCTGAAAAACTTAGAATTATTCAAAATAAATTTGACGTCCGAACCATCTGTGGTTCAGGCGCTCACCCACATATTTTAGAAGATGCTGGCGCATCAGATGCAGACATGCTGATTGCGGTTACGAGCTCGGATGAAATTAACATCGTAGCTTGTCAAATGGCATATAGTCTTTTTAAAACTCCGACTAAAGTTGCAAGAATTCGAAATAAGTCTTATTTACGTTACCCTAAAATATTCGACAACGATCATATTCCAATTGATATCATCATTAACCCATCCGACTTGGTAACAAGAAGACTGCTCAGAATTGTTGAAAACCCAGGAAGTTTCCAAGTATTAGACTTTGCAAAATCAACTCTACAAATTATTGGTACGAGCATTTCTCCCGATTCAGCCGTATCTGGAATCAGCGTTTCAGGCTTCAGGAGAAATCTACCCGATATCGACGCCAGAATCATGACGATTATCAGGCATGGTCTGTCTCTTATACACATCTCCGAGCCCACGAGACAGGCAGAAATCTC
>CAJXRW010000117.1 GCA_913060525.1 uncultured Gammaproteobacteria bacterium | reverse complement strand
TCTACACAGAGTAGATCGTCGGCAGCGTCAGATGTGTATAAGAGACAGGGTACATGGTTAACAGTTGCCATATGTCCAAGCACTGAAAATACAATAATACCACCCAGAATCGCAACCAAGGTATCACCTGATACAATCCATATCGCCACACGTTTTACATTTACTTTTTCACCTAAAATAGCACCATATGCAAACATTACTCCAAACCCTAATGATAGGGAAAATAGCACTTGGCTTGCTGCATCAAACCATAAATCCCATGAATAGAGCCCATCCCACTTGGGTATTAAAAACGCTCTTAGCCCAAGTTCCGCACCTTGTAAGTTAACTGAATTGACAGCTAATATAATAAGTAAAATAAAAGGTATCGGAGTGATCCATTTTGCCACAATAGAGATACCGCTTGTCCCTTTGTACATAAATAAATAGACAAGTATGAGTGTAATGATCGTGCCTATCATAATTTGGTAATTGAAAGAACCTACATCAGATACGCTATTAGATAGGTTTAAAAAATCATTATAAAAATAGGTTTCTGAGTCAGGATGCCAAGGCAAATTAAGCCCACCTAAGGCATAATTAAGGGTCCATCCCGTAATAACCAGATAGTAAGTTAAGATAAAAAAGGATATGAAAACAGCCAGCCAACCAATTATCCTGAATTTCTTTTTATTGCCAATGGCGCCCAGTGCTAAAGGCGCACCTTTACGTGTAAGCTGACCCAGACCGACTTCCATAATCAGAAATGGTAAACCAATTGCAAATAAGCAAATGAAATAGGCAACAAAAAAAGTAGCGCCACCATGTTCATAAGCTAAGTAAGGAAATCTCCATAAATTCCCTAAGCCTGCAGCAGAGCCAATTGCAGCTAGTACAAATATCCATGGAGATTTAAAATTTTCACGTTTATTTATTTGAGTCACGGAGTAATTACCTCGTTACTTATCAAACCATAAAGGCAAAGGATGCCTTATTCATTTAGCGTATTAGTATAGGTGAATTCAGTTGAGATTGAAAAGTGTGTACTGGGTATTCTAAAGCGAAGTTACTTTTTTAGTACGATAACATCACATTTAGATTTATTAATAATGGCATCGGCTGTTGAGCCAAGACGCCCGAAGAGATTATGTTTATGACCATTTACGATAATGGCATCCACATTTAAGTGATCCGCTTTATCTAGTATGGTGACATCTGGACGACCTATTTCAATGATTCCTTGTTCTTTGGTTAGGCCGCATGTCTCACATAGTTTAGCCATTTCTTCTTTTGCTTGATTAACGATATCAGTTTCAAGATTATCTTGAACACCATATAAATCAGGTGAGATATAGCTTGCATCTGCATATATTAATGATGCTGGGTGAATGACGTGAATGAGTGTGACCTTTGTGTTTTTCGATTTTATTGAGTCAATAGTCTTTTTTGTCGCTGAGGCTTGCTCTTCGTTTAACTCAATTGCGTATAGGGCGTGATGGTATTGGATCATAGAAACTCCATTTTTGTGTGCTCATTTTTATTATAGAGGTTTAAAGGCTGTCAGGTATGTATTTATTACTAATAATTTAAGTACAATTGCATTAAATTTTCATCCATTTATGGATATCAAATTAAAATGGCTAAAGCAAAATCAAAATTTATATGCCAATCGTGTGGAAGTATTGTTACAAAATGGCAAGGTCAATGTCCTGAGTGTGGTGAGTGGAATTCTTTGGTTGAAGCGTTAGAAGAAGATATTAAACGCGCTACTAAACCTAAAGGATATGCAGGGCAACAGGCGGAAGTTCAGCAGCTTTCAAGTATTGTTCTAGAAGATATCCCAAGAATTTCCAGTGGTATATCAGAAGTAGACCGCGTGCTAGGTGGTGGTATTGTTCCTGGAGAAGTCATTTTGATTGGGGGTGATCCAGGTATTGGTAAGTCTTCCTTGTTGGCTCAAATTATGGCGTACTTGTCTAAGAGCTATAAGGCTTTGTATGTAACAGGTGAGGAATCTTTGCAACAGGTTGCTATTCGGTCAAGGCGCATGGGGTTGTATGAAGAAAAATTATTGCTAGTTTCGGAAACAGACGTTGAAAATATTTGTTTGCTTGCAAATAAAGAAAAACCTCAAATTATGGTCATTGACTCAATACAAACCATGCAATTACCAGACATTCCTTCAGCTGCGGGAGGTGTTTCTCAAGTTAGGGAATCTGCAGCAGCATTGACTAAGTATGCTAAGCAAAATAATTGTGCCATTTTTTTGGTCGGGCATGTGACAAAAAGTGGTGAAGTGGCTGGCCCAAGAGTATTAGAACATATTGTTGACTGTGTGATTTTCATCGAAGGTCAGAATGATGGTCGTTATCGAATCATGCGCGCCATGAAGAATCGATTTGGCGCAGTGAACGAAATTGGTATATTTGCCATGACAGATAAAGGTATGCAGGAGGTTAAGAATCCTTCCGCATTATTTTTATCTCGAGAAAATCAAGATATAACGGGTAGTGTTGTTTCTACAGTTTGGGAAGGCTCTCGCCCCCTATTAATAGAAATTCAGGCACTCGCTGATGAGAATGCTTTTGGAAACCCGAGGCGAGTATCAATTGGGGTTGATAATAATCGATTGGTTATGTTACTAGCCGCAATGCATCGGCATGCCAATGTTTTTACCGCTGACCGCGATATATTTATTAATGTATCTGGCGGGGTAAAAATAACGGAAACTTCTGCCGATTTGGCACTCATTGTGGCGATAATTTCTAGTTTGCGGAATATAATTATTTCAAGTGAATTAATCATATTTGGTGAGGTTGGGCTTTCTGGGGAAGTCAGACCAGTGTCGTACGGGCAAGAACGGATATCTGAAGCTGAAAAACATGGTTTTAAACAGGCGATTATTCCCCATGCCAACAGACCTAAACGCTATTCGGGAAAAATGACAATTCAAACAGTTAAACATATTAGTGAAGTATTAAAACTCATTGGAGAATAACGTGAGAGAGATAATAAACTCTATTTCCGCACTTAATTGGATAGACTGGTCAACCTTGATCTTAATTTTGCTAATGGGTTTTGCAGGATTGAAAAATGGGTTTATAAAAGAGGCTTTTGGTATTGTTGTTTGGTTTATCGGTGCGATTGCCGCTTATTTTTTTGCGGATATGTTGGCGAATAAATATACGGGGATAAATAGCTCTGAAGTGGTGCGGTTTTGGGTATTTTTTATTCCAATTTTAATTTTAGTATGGGTTGGCGCAAAATTGATTGCCTGGCTGTTACCAAATTCGTTATCTGACTCGGAATCTACAGGGGTTATCGATAAGTTGTTTGGTTTTTTACTTGGCGCAGCAAAAGCATTATTTGTGATTGGTATTATATTCTCAATTCTAAATTCCGTACCATACGTAATAAATAGTCATGCCTGGAACAATTCAATACTCACGCCCTATGTTTTAAAAACTTCTTCTTGGATTAAAGTTGGAGTGAGCAATGAATTGCATGATCATGATGACGATTAACGTCAAATATTGCATATATATCAGAAAATTACCTATATAACTTGTACTTAAGTCTTTTTAGCCACTAAAGTTATGAGTATAAGGTCTGAATATTTATCTTGAGGGGAATCAATGAATAAGGTGCTAAAATTTACAGTCTCTGGGTTATGCTCAGTTGGATTTACACTAGGGTTTTCAGCAACCATGCTTGATGGCGTTACAAATGGCAAGCTGGATGGCAATAGTTATTGGGCAACGGTTAGTGATGATAACGTTGATGGCAAACCAGTGATTCAATCTATTGTCGAAATTTCGGCCACCAATAGTGGTGATGTGAAGGGTGAAGTTTTAGTTCCATTTGTCAAAATTGTAGATAACAAAGCTCAAGTGCCACAAATGATATGCACAGCCTGTAACGGCGATTTAAAAAACAAGCCGATTATGGGTTTACAGATTATTAATGCAACCTCCTCTGGTGATGAGTATAAAGGCAACATTATCGACCCAACTTCTGGTAAAGATTACTCGTTAAAAATGTGGTTGTCAGATAACGGAAACGTGTTAAATGTACGTGGTTATATTATGTTTTTTTATCGGACTCAGTATTGGTATCATGTAGATGGTAAAATTGCTCAACAGTGCTTAAAGTGGTTTCAGGGTCAGACATATGCTAAGCAAACAAGAGAGTCTGAAGCTAATGCAATACTTGCTGCAGATAAATATACTTTCTTTACTGATAAGTCAGACCCAACAGCAACGACTAAAGCATTGTCAGCACTTTGTAAATAACAAAAACAACTTCTATTCATAAAAAAGATATTGTTCTATTCTTGATGTAATACCAAATCACTATTTGCAGCGGCAATACATATTAAAATTTCATCTGGTTTTGTAATGCCAATTTTTGGTTTTTGATAACAAATTTCGCCTGAAATTAGTTTGCATCTACAGCTACCGCAAACCCCATTTTTACATTGAAAGCGGATATTTTTATTTTCTACGGTTATATTTTCTAATATAGGGATTTGTTGATTTCTAATTGGAATTTTCTGTCCGTTAAAAATAATGATATGGTTTGTCATAACTCAAACATCTCAAATGCATTATCGGCAACCTGGCTATCAATTTGACCTACTAAATAGGAACTGATCTCAGTTTCTTGGGGGGCAACCTGAACATTGTCAGAGTTAAGATAAGCATTAATCCAAGGGATAGGATTCGATTTTGGCGCTTGAATTTCTGAATGATCTATGTCAATTGCACGCATACGATCAACCGCAATATAATCAATATATTGGCATAGGATATCTTCATTTAAACCAAGGATAGAACCTTTTTTAAATAGGTGTTTTGCCCAGGATTTTTCCTGTTCTATGGCCTCCATAAAAATAGATTTTGCTTCTGGCTTGAGCGATCTGGCAATTTCATAAAATTCATGGTCATCATCTGCATTTTGATTGATTAAATTAATCATGTGCTGGGTGCTGGTTAGGTGTAGTGCCTCATCCCGCGCGATAAGCTTCATTATTTTGCCACAGCCTTCTAATTTCCGTTGTTCTGAAAAAGCAAACGTACACGCAAAACTGACATAAAAACGAATGGCTTCCAGGGCATTGACGGCTTGCAAGGCTAAATATAATGCCTTTTTAACTTCATAAGCATTTATTTTAAATTCTGCCTGGTTAATGTTATATACCCCTTCGCCAAGCGATTGTAGCAATTGTGTTTTGAGGATTAGATCATCGTAATATTTGGTGATATCTTGCGCACGGCTCTGAATGGCTTCATCAGAAACAATATGATCAAAAATCAGGTTTGGATTTTCCATCAGCGACCTGACGATATGTGTATATGAGCGGCTATGAATCGTCTCTGAAAAACTCCAAGTTTCAATCCATGTTTCAAGCTCAGGGAGTGAGACTAAGGGTAAAAATGCCATATTTGGACTTCTGCCTTGAACGGAATCAAGTAGCGTTTGGTACTTTAAATTAGATAAGAATATGTGTTTTTCAGCATCCCCTAGTTTTGAATAATCGACTCTATCTCGTGATAAATCGACTTCCTCTGGTCGCCAAAAAAACGACAGTTGCTTTTCCGTTAAGTGCTCAAAAATAGCATGTTTTTGCTGATCATATCGAGCTACATTTACTTGATTTCCAAGAAACATGGGCTCTTTAAGCGGATTATTATTGATTATATTAAATGTTGTAAATTGATATGGATTTGTTTTAGACACGATTCTCTCCGTTAAATTATATTTTGCAAGCGCCTGATTCACAGTCATCAATTTGGGGTTTATTTTGTTGGTCAGAACCATCTCTGGTGTTGTGGTAATAAAGCGTTTTTAGTCCGTATTTATATGCTGTCATTAGATCAGTTAATAATAGCTGCATGGGGACTTTGTTATCTTTAAACCTAGAGGGGTCGTAATTTGTATTGGTAGAAATAGACTGATCAATAAATTTTTGAATAATGCCGCATAATTGTAAATAGCCATTATTATTAGGCTGTTGCCATAACAATTCATATTGACCTTTTAGAATTTCCAGCTCTGGTACGACTTGTTTCACAACGCCATCTTTACTTTGCTTAATGGAAATGTAACCCCGTGGTGGTTCGATACCATTGGTGGCATTTGATATCTGAGATGATGTCTCAGAAGGCATAATGGCTGTGACTGTAGAGTTTCTGAGACCGTGAGTTTTAATATCAGCCCTCAATTTCTCCCAATCTAAATGCAACGGTTCTTGGCAGTACCCATCAATTTCTTTTTTGTAGGTATCAACTGGCAATATGCCTTGCGAATAAGTTGTTTCGTGAAATAAATCACATTTCCCTTTTTCTTGAGCCAAGGAATTTGATGCTTTAAGCAGGTAATATTGTATTGCTTCAACTGTTTGGTGAATCAAGTTATTGGCGCTACCATCTGAATATCGAACCTTATTTTTTGCTAGATAATAGGCAAGATTAATCATACCCACGCCAAGACTGCGACGCTTTTTACCACCAATTTCAGCGGCAATAAAAGGGTAGTTTTGGTAGTCTAGTAAATTATCAAGTGCACGAATAATTAGGTCTGATAATGCTTCAAGTTCGTTTAAACTTTCCAGTTTTCCTAGATTAAATGCAGATAAAGTACATAAAGCGATTTCACCATTTTCATCAAAAATATTTTTTAAAGGAGCAATTTGGAAAGTTGCTAGAGGGTATAAATGCTTCAGTTTTTGAGTGAATTCTTGTTGGGGGTTATAGAGACTGTCTCTTATACACATCTGACGCTGCCGACGATCTACTCTGTGTAGA
>CAJXRW010000116.1 GCA_913060525.1 uncultured Gammaproteobacteria bacterium | reverse complement strand
AGTCTACCAAGTTAGTTATAATTATTTTTCTGTAACATGAAAAAAGCCCACACAATGTGGGCTTTAAGTATTTTGTAAGGCATAGCGGTATTTTTTAGGCAGAGGCTTTGCTTGCAAGTTTTTGTACTTCTTGATCAATTAGATAATTTGCATCAGGCATTTTACCAATTAGTTTAACTTTATCTAGAATATGATGAATTAAACTTTCTTCTTCTGTTTGCTCACTAATGAACCATTGTAAAAAATTGAAAGTTGCCAAATCACCTTCTTTAAAAGCCAAAGCGGCTAGTGCATTGATTTCTTTAGTTGCTTCAAGCTCTTGCTCAAGCAAAGAATTAAATAGCTCCACGATATTAGAAAAATCACCTTTAGGTGCTGGAATAGAATCAACTTTAGCTAGACAACCTCTATTGTTTACATAGTCAAATATTTTGTACATGTGTTGAAGTTCTTCACGAGAATGTGCCGCTAAAAAGTTAGCACAGCCATCAAAACCTTCTTTCGATGCCCAAGCTGACATTTGAAGATATACATTGGATGTATAAAATTCGAAATTAAGTTGCTTATTCAATGCTTTTAAAACGTTATCTTTTATCATTATATTCCTCTCATATTATTAGAAAATTCGTTGGGAAGTTTACATGGTTTTGATTTTTAATTCAAGGATGCGGGTCTAATGATGTAATTATTTTATACTGTGCGTTATTGTGATGAAGATAGATATGTTATAACGTTATTAAAGGTTCAAAATGAATAAATTAAAATTTTCATGAAAAATGTATTAATTATTGTTCTTTCACTTTTCGTGTTTGGTTGCGCAACAAGCAATCAAAAAAATGATATTGCTAGTGCAATTTCATCTGGAGAGATAAAAATTGAGAGTAATGATGGAAAGGTTGTTAAACTTGCACCTACAAGTAAGATATGTGTCTTTGTGCCCAAAGATGGATATAATCCAGATAATGCTTGGAAGCCGGTACAAAATAGTGGTCTTCAATTGGCAAATGCAGTAACTGAGGCATTTTCTGAATACTTTCCAAAAACCAACGAGATTGTGAATGATAAAGATTTAAATGCAGCAATTAAGAAAGCTAGGTCAAAACAGTACGATTATATTATTTACCCAAAAATTATTGCCTGGACAGATCATAATACTTTGCTGACTGGCATACCTAATCAGGCTAAAATTAACTTGAGAATTTATAATCTTAAACAAAAAAAAATAGATAATTCTATTGTGATTTCAGAACAAGGGTCTCAATTTGAGAGCTATGGGGTAACGACTGTTAATCTGATTGAAAAACCACTTCAAGAAGTAGCTGAACAGCTTGCACTAGATTAGATTTTTATTTGCGAGTGACTGTTTTGACTCTAGATATTTGGGTTTAATTTTATCTAGCCAGCTAGGTGATTGAGTATTAACACATAAATTATTAATGAGTATCTGTTTGTTTTCTTCTAATACGTAATTTTTTTCTGATAGTAAAATTTGATCAATTACATCAAAATTATTACACAGCAATGTCAGGTCTCCCCCGCATTCAAAATATTTAGATATTGCATCCTCAGTTGAATTAAATTGAGAATTCGCTGCAAACATTCCCATATCATCGCTAAGAATCAACCCTTTAAACTTAAGTTGGCTTCTTAGAATGTCTTTAAGCCAATGTTTAGAAAATGTTGGTATGTTTCGATCAACCTGATTATACAGTACGTGTGAAGCCATGATTGCAGATATGTTAACATCTGAGTTGATTAGCGCCTGAAATGGATAAAGATCAGTTTGCAATAACTCATCGTAGTTTGATTGATTAATGGCTAATTCTGTATGTGTATCATTAACAATACTCCCATGACCAGGGAAGTGTTTAATTACGGCTGATAAACCCACTTTCTTGAGTGATTGTATATATGTTTTGGCATAATTTACAACTTTCTGAGGGGAATTACTAAATGCGCGATTATTGATTACCTTGCTTTCAGGATTATATAAGTCAACACTAGGAGTTAGGCTGAGGTCGACTCCACTGGTACGTAATTCGTAGGACAAAATAGTAGCATGCGCTTTGAGTAATTCGATATCACCATGTTGTGCTATGTCATATAATGAGGGGAGCTTAGTGAATCCAGAGTGATTAAATCTCTGGACTCGACCACCTTCCTGATCAACCATAATGGGTAAGATGGGTTGTCTAATGGATTTAATTTCATTGGTTAAATTTTGAAGTTGTTGTAACGATTCAAAATTTCTAGCGAACAAAATTACCCCGCCTACTGATGGGTGGATAAGCCTTTTTTTATCTTCATTTGAGAGTGAAAGGTTTTCAATACCAATAATTATTTTACCGTATGGAAGTGTTAATTTTTTCATTTATTTTCTGGCGCATAAGTAGGTGAGGGGAAATAAGATATTTTGTCTTTCGAGCTAATATCTTGAATCTTGGAGGTGCCTTTTTTTTCAACATAATCAATTCTTATGACAGAATGCATGGGGATATATGTTGATTTTACCCCACTAAATTCATTTTTGATTTTTTCTTCAGCAGGATCAACGACGATTGAATCATCATCAAAAATAATATCGGATATTTCTATGAATCCATACATGGGGGCTTGATTGACAAGTTTGGCATATATTTCATATAGTTTTGATTGGTTAAAAAAAACTATTTTATAAATATGTTCTAATTTTGGCATTGTATATAGATCAGTAGGTTAAACAACAAGATTGTAACAGTGTTTCTTGGGATAGTTTAATGCTAGTTGTCATTGATTGTCATTAATACTGATTAGCCTGTTGAGGGTTGCTTTCAGTAATCTCCTCAGGCTGTGTGCGGGTTGCGTTTGAATCTGGTATCCACTCTGATTGAATATATTCTATGTTATCATTTTTAGGGTCTACCTGCTCAACTGTTATTTCTTTATATTGAGGAAGATGTTGGGTTTGAATTATGATATCTTCGCGCATTATGGCTGATTCGGTATTTAAATTACTAATATACAGACCATAGACCAGATAAACTAGCCATGCAATTAATGCTAAAATTACGAGTCTGTTCAGGTAGTCAAACCAGGTTAAATTTGCTTTCCGAGTCTTTTTTTGATGTGCAGCATGTATATCATTAATTGCTTTATTTGTCTCTTCTGATGGTATTTCGAGAAACTCTGCATAACGTTTAATATAGCTTATTTTTGCATTTATAGGGTATATATCTTCAGACAGGTCATTGTGTTCAAGTGTTTTGATTACAGTTTCAGCAACACCAAGCTTGCTTGCGATAAAAGGGATGGATAGTTTTTTTGCTTCACGCTGTTCTTTTAGCCTTACATTGAATGCGCCCATTTATATCTGCCTTGGAATTTATTTCTAACTATTCATTAAATTATAGTACACACATCCCGATCTCAGCAAGAATACGTGATAGATATGTAAATTTGTAATTAAATAACCCCTGTAAACTCATATTGCTTGCTATGTTATTAATGGGTCATTAAAATTGATTGAAGTTTTAAATCACTTATTCTGTTATGTTTAATACTACCGAAGAACTCATTGAGGATATAAAGCAAGGCAAGCTTGTTATTTTATTAGATGATGAAGATCGTGAAAATGAAGGTGATTTTGTTATGGCTGCAGAGCATGTAACGCCAGAAAAAATAAATTTTATGGTGAAATATGGGCGTGGTCTTGTTTGCATGCCGATGACGGAAGCAAGGTGCAAACAGCTTAATATTGGATTAATGACGCCAGGAAATAATGGTAGTCAGTTTAGCACCAATTTTACAATTTCCATTGAGGCGGCTGAAGGTATTACAACGGGTATTTCAGCGGCGGATAGGGCATACACTATTAAAAAAGCAGTAGCGAAAAATGCAAAACCAACCGATATTGTTCAGCCTGGTCATATCTTTCCAATTATGGCGCAAAAAGGTGGCGTGTTAAGTCGTGCAGGCCATACAGAAGGCACTTGTGATTTAGCAAGACTTGCTGGTTTAGAACCAGCTGCGGTAATTGTTGAAATATTGAATGAAGACGGCACAATGGCGCGGAGGGACGATTTGAAAATTATTGCTGATAAGCATAATTTAAAGATTGGAACAATAGCTGATTTAATCCGTTATAGAATTAAGAATGAAATTACGGTTGAACGTATTTCAAATTGTGAAGTAGCAACTGAGTATGGTACATTTCATTTATATAGTTATTTAGATAAAATTGATAATCAGATTCATCACGCATTTGTCAAAGGCGTAATTGATCCTGGTAAATCAATTCCTGTAAGAGTTCATTATCAAGATGCGTTAACCGATTTATTTGCAATTAAAGTGCTCCAAAAAAGTTGGTCTTTGAGTGCGGCTTTAAAATATATCGAGAAGAGCGGTGACGGTGTTGTCGTTGTTTTATCTAACAATGAATCATCCGATACAATTTTGAAGAGAATAGAAACACTCGAAGTTGGACAAAGAAGTAAAGACGAAGGTGAGTTAAAAACCATTGGAACGGGTGCTAGAATCTTGCAGGATTTGGGTGTTAAGAGGATGCAAGTATTAAGTTCACCTAAACGCATGGCTGCGCTTTCTGGTTTTAATCTTGAAGTTGAAGAATATATTACAAACAAATAATTGAGGCTTGCATGTATCAAAAGAAAATAGAAGGCGATTATATATATAAAAACGGTCGAATTGCCGTTATTGTTTCACGTTTCAATAGCCTAATTGTTGAAAGTTTAGTTGCTGGCGCATTAGATGCCTTGAGTAGGCATGGTGTTCCACAGAAAAATATCGATTTAGTGTATGCGCCAGGCGCGTATGAATTGCCTTTAATCGCTCAAAAAATTGCTAGAACAAAAAAATATACTGGCATTGTGGCGTTAGGTGCAGTTATTCGAGGCTCTACGGCTCACTTTGAGCATGTTGCAGGAGAGTGCGCCAAAGGTTTGGCAAGTGTATCGCTTACAGAAAGTATACCAGTTATGTTTGGTGTGCTAACTACTGATACAATTGAGCAAGCAGTTGAGAGGGCAGGGACAAAGGCTGGTAATAAAGGTGCTGAGTCAGCAATAAGCTTGCTGGAAGTCATGAATTTATTATCTAATATTGAAAGTTTATAGGTATGGGCATTAAAGTTAAAGAACGTAGGCGTGCTCGTATACATGCTGTGCAGGCCATATACCAAAAGTATATGGCGGAAACTCCACTTGATGAGTTAAAAGAGCAATACTATTCAGATAATGTTAACAGGCATCCTGTGGATTGGGAGTTTTTTTACAATTTGCTGAACGGTGTTGATGAGCATCAGAATGAAATTGATCAGCATATCAGACCAAATGTTGATAGAGAGTTCTCTTCTATAAATCCTATTGAACTGGCTATTTTACGGTTAGGGGTATATGAATTATTGTTTAGGTTAGATATCCCTTTCCAGGTTGTTATTAAAGAGTATGTGTCATATACCATGGATATGGGTGCTGAAGATGGTCATAAGTTTGTAAACGGCCTGCTAGATAAATTGGCTAAATCCCTTAGAGTTGCTTAGTCTGTACCAAAGTTAAGTTTTAGGAGCTTGAGTCAATTGTTCCATTAACCGTAATGTTCATAGTTGCAGATGAGCTATTTGTTACAGTACAAGTGGCAATATTTCCTGCATTATTGGCTGTACAATCTGAGGTAACAGGGAAGGGGGCGCTTGCTTGTACTTGGGTTGTTCCTGAATTTGATAACAGAAAATATAGCTTGGGCACCATGTATGTTGTAGATGTGCTGTCTATTGTTATTGAGGTAGATGTATAACTACTGTTTGTGATTGTTGGCTTTATTTTGGCTACATTGCCTGTATTGATTGTTAAGCTGGAGCTAGACAGTTCAAGCGAGTCTAAACAAGCGGCAAATTGAGAGTTACAGAATGCTATTGTTGTAAATGAGTCAGTGGGGTTAATTATTGTTATTGTAAGCGTGAGAGTTTGGGATATTTCGTCAAGTGGATTAACTCCTGCAGAGTTTTCGTTATATACAAAATCATAATCACCAGAGGGTGAGTATTGTAGGGTCATTAGGGCTGGCGGTATCGGTGGAGGGATAGGAATATAGCCGCCTCCGCCATTATTATATGAGTTCGCAGAATTATTATTTAAATTAGATATATCACTATCATTTGTGGAGTTATCGGAACTATCAGCGTTATCAGTATTGTCCTCTTTTGCGTCACCATTTGTATCGGATGAATCTGTGCTGTTTGGGCTGCTGCTGTTAGAGCCTTTTGAATATTTTGAGTTTGTTGAGGTGCTTACAGGTCTCGGCGCACCGCCAGGGAAGAATACTGCGCTTTGAGATGCCTGTCTATCTAGTGGTGATGTTGATTTTATTGGCGTTGGCGTTTTCCTTGGTAGAGGGGGTGTGTAATGAGCAGCTGGTTTGATTTCGTTAGATTCGGTTTTTACATTTTCAGCAAGATTTTTATATGTTTCTGTTAGACTTAATAATTCTTGATTAAGTGCTTTTTGTTGTTGTTCGAGCATACTGTTGTTTGTTTTTAGAGCTGATTTTATTGATATTTGATTTTGAACTGTATTACCGATAACCTTTTGTTCTGTTTGTGTGCTTATATTTGTGTTTGTGGCTGTTTCAATATTTTGATTCTCTGAAGAAGTGTTTAAGCTAAAAATTATAATGAGTAAGACCGTTAATATACTTCCGGCAATTGCTATTTGAATTTTCTTTTTTTTATCTAGTTTCGGATTTAATTTAGACATGCCATATTGATATATTCAACTTTAGTATAAGCTGTCTCTTATACACATCTCCGAGCCCACGAGACAGGCAGAAATCTCG
>CAJXRW010000115.1 GCA_913060525.1 uncultured Gammaproteobacteria bacterium | reverse complement strand
CGAGATTTCTGCCTGTCTCGTGGGCTCGGAGATGTGTATAAGAGACAGTTATTGATTATCAAGATGCCGTTAGAGGCCCAGTCACTTATGATTTGGTTTCACTGTTAAAAGACTGTTATATTGATTGGCCTAGGGAAAAAATCTTGCCGTTAGTTATTGAAAATTATCATGCGTTACGCAAGAAAGGGTTGTGTCAGGATATTTCATCAGAAAAATTTATTGAGTGGTTCGATTTAATGGGACTCCAGCGGCATATTAAGTGCTTGGGGATATTCACTAGAGTTTATCTGCGGAATAATAGGGATGGATATTTAAAAGAATTGCCCAGGGTTAGAGCTTATATTTTAGATGTCGTAAATCGATATGATTGTTTAAGCGATTACAAAACGCTAATTTTCCGAATACTTTCATAGTTTTATTGATCCAGAGCAAATTAATAGGGTGACTGGTCAATCAGGGAATCAATAACTATAATTTGTAGCAACCTTCCATTAAGTAACAGTCATCTTATGTCGACAAATCGTATTACCATTCAATTGATATTAGATGTAGATGGCACAGAAGTAGAATATAGCTGTCAGTATTTAAAACATAATGAAGGGATTAACCGTTTATATTATTCAACGTGTCAGGTTGAATATGATTCAAAAGACAGCAATATTGATATTTCAACCTTAAAAAATAATTTAGCTCAAATTCAAGCGCATAAGAGTATTAAAGCACGGATAGAAGTGGATTATTTGGACTTGCATAAAACCCTCTATATTCAGGGTAGTATTTATGCGTTTAAAGTCAATTCAACGGCAGGCTCTACCTTAACGACTTATGTGTTGTATTTAAGTCACGAAACCCGCCCGATGAGCTTGTCACACTATTCAGGGGTCAGTTACCAAGCTCAGGCAAAAGATATAATTGAGCGTAGACTCATTAAGCAGAGTGACGCATTAAATTTGAGTGATTACACGGCATTCTTTGAAAAGGTGAATTATAACAGCGAGTCTCGCTTTCCAGTGCATCCGATGTTAGTGCAATGGAAGCAATCCACCTATGCGTTTATGGATAGAATATTGGGTACGCACGGTTTATGGTATCACCTCTATTCCCATAAAGGCGGGGTTGATTTTGTAATAGGTGATCACAACCAGGTGTTTTCAGGTCATAGTGATGAGATTAAAAATGACAAAGATAAATCCTTTTATTTTGATGATGAAATTACCATTAGCTTACAGGATAAACAAAGCCCTGTAGCAGCCTATCAATACCAACGTATTTATAATGGCATGCCGATTACAGATATTACCCTATCACCTGGTTCTCGGCAGGCAGATAAAATTTTATTCGCTGACGCTTATACACCTCTACATTACATCAATTACCAGGCATTAAAACGCAAGCTATCCGATAAACGCTCACAGCAACAGAACCATCAGCAATTAGGTGCGAAGTTACAAAAACAGGCACAGCAAGCTCACAAACAGCATTCAACGCTCTCTACACAACAAAGAACACAACGTGTTTCGCAATCACATTCAGACTATATCAGTCACCGCAAAGTAGAGGATGCTAAAAAACAGTTAGCTCAAAATCAACAAGCCTTATTTTCACATCAAGCAAGTCAGGACAATATTCAAGCCGAGATTGAGCAACTATCTAAACAGCTTGCTGCTTATGAAGCATTCTATCAACAACAGACAAACGCAGCTGATAAAAACTATCTACAATATGCCTCATTTCGACAATTTGAAAACATCAGTTTTTATCATAGCAATCAAGAAACACCTAGTCAGAAGATGACTGAATTATTGCCTTTAGCCATTACAAGTGCAGATAAAAAAACAAAGCCTTATATTACCCAAGACTACAGTGTTCAAGGCGATGACTATTTTCCAGTGATTAATGTAGATCAATTTAAAATAATGGCACAAACGCAACAAGAACAAGTTATCTGGAATAATGCGCCACGCTTTATTTCTTCCTTTCAAGGTTATGTGCTTAGAGCAGGAACCATGATTAAAGTCGCCTTAAATCGAAAAGATGAATTTCCAGAAGCGGATATCAAGCACTTTCAAGATTATCCTGAATATTTGATTACCGATGTCTTATATGAATTTACGGCTGAAAGAAATCAGCGTGGGCATGCCAAAGTAGATGACTTGGGACGTGTCACCCATTATCAAGAAAAACACACGGTGATGGGCAGTTTCCCTAAATGTGATTATCGCCCCTTAGTCAATGTTAAAAAACTGATCGGTCAGGCAGATTATATGGTTGGGGTGAAAGCGTATCAGATATCACCAGCCAGCTTTGAAGTTGTGCCGAATAAACAGGGTTATATCCCCATCCAATTACCCTTGGACTATCATGAGAATGTCGGTTCAAGCTGTTATTATGCCCCCAGGTTATCCTCATCGAATACGGGTAAGATGAATCAAAGCCATCCTATTTATCCTGATAGTGAATTATCGATTTCATTTTTAAATGGTAACCCTGAAACGCCAGTTATTAGGGGTGCAATTGCGAATAAAGCAACGGGTCATGTCAATAATCAAAGCCAAGACAAACGCATGATGTTAACCAGTCCGCAAGGACACATGTTCTCAAATACGCTAAATGCAGGCGATGATAATAGCGCCACCTTAAAAACCAAGCATGGGTTTCAAAGTCAAAAAACTGGCTCACATCAATCCTATTTTTCATTAAGTAATGTTGGCTCAATATCAGAAGAAGGCAAAAAGCAATTAGATATCACCGAAGCCACGACCGCCAATAAAACCCTAAAAGCAGGGAATAAGTTTGAGCAATATGCTGGTGTCACCAATAATGATACCACGCAACCAAATTATGGTTTGATTATTGATCCGAATATTGAAGAGCCTAAGTCTAGTCCTGTTATATCAAAGCTGGTTGAGGTTAAAGATAATATTGTTTCAGCTGCACAAGCGGTTGCAGTGCCAGCGGTGAAGAAATTTCAGACGGCAATGCAAAAACGAATTGATTTAAGCAATGCGTGTAATGAAGATTTGGTATTAGAAATTCAGAGTAATCGTTATAAGAAGCCACCCACTTTGGCAGGGTGGGATGATGATAGTAAATTTCGTTCTTTAAAGTATGTATATTATGGTACGGGTCAGCCTAATCAATTAGTTACTTTGGAGCTAATTTCAGATTCAAGAGAAGATAGTGCGCAAACAATTAATATAAATTTGTTAGAAAGTAACTGTGCAGAAATTGCTAACTGTTCACTTAAATCACCTCAAATTGTTTTGAATTCAGAAGAGAGCGATCAATTAATTGAAAAATTAGCAAATGGTTCAAAAGTACCATTACCTGTTCCCAGTTTAGCTGAGGACGGTGACAAAGAAATCTCATTTATCGATTTCATTACCGATGTGGTAATGAGTAAGCCTGAGCCTAAAACTTACAGAGTTACCCCTAAAACATGTGGTCAGTTAGCTTCACCAACCTGGATGGTTGTTAAGTCTTATCCACAGACTTCTTGGAGTGGTGGGTTTGAACTTGGTTACAAGGGTAGTGATGATGAAAAATTAAAACAAGCAATTAAAAATGACCAGTCAGATGATGATGGCTGGTATCTATCCGCATCGTTAGAAGTTAAAAGAAATCAGCACAGTTTAAAATTAGAAGAGAAAACAGCGAATATATTCCCAGGTATTCAAAAGTTTTTGAGCCAGATATTACCGTTCTTAACACTATCAACACGTTATGTAAAATTGCAGCCTGATCTTCCTAAAGTGTCGCTTTCAGGAAACGGTGAATTATTTGAATATAACAATAAACCAACGATTGGTAAAAACTATAATTTAAAGTTTGAGTTTGACCCGCTGCTAAGCTATACCGCAACCATTGATATATTGGCGATGTTATGTGATGTATTTGGTTGGAGCTTTTTAGTTGAGTTAAGAGACATTGCTAAAAAAGGGGTAAACACAGAAGGTAAGGTTGGTGGAAAAGCGACAGTTGCCCTAGATTTGATTGTTAGTGGTGGCATTAAAGGTACGCTGGAATACAACACAAACCAAAAAGTAAATGATAACGGTGCGTCATTAAGTGGAGAGATGAGCTTTCATTTACAAGGGGAAGCCTCAGGTGAAGTGAAAGTATTTGTTGTTAAAGCCAAAGCAGGTGTTATTTTTGGTGCTAAGTCTGCTTTTGGGGTTAAGTTAGTCCCAAGTTTATCAGGGGATAATAAGCCACAAGTGGATGGACAGCTCTATTTTGATGGCTTGATTATTTATTATATGACTTATACCTCGGTGGAGGTGAGCAAGAGTAATAATACATCAAATATGGGGAAAGGGCTTCCATCAAATAAAGCTAAAAACACTACTTATGCATTTGAAAATAAAAAAGAAAGCTCGCAGCAATATACGATATTAAAATCAAGAAAATGGCCAGATCAGCCCAAGTTATTGGGTTTGGATGAATTTAATGGGAAAAATAAATGAAAATGAGTAATGTGTTGAATATGAAAATCATACCCGCATTAGGGTTAGCTTTAGGGTTAGTTGCTTGCAGCGCGAGTGCAAAAAATGAGGAAATACCAATGAAGAAATTTACAGACCAACCTTATGTGAGTTTAGATATTAATGGAGAAGGTTGCTCCTTTGTAGTATTAGTGAATAATATACCTGTTTATCGACAATATGACATAGAACCTATTTTGCTTGAACTGCCTGTTAATCAGTACATGAAAAGTGGTATTAATTCAATTCAAATAGGACTTGATCAACCAGAAGATGGTAATCAGCAACCATTAAAAGGCAAAACCTGTTCTGTGAAATTAGATTATTTAGTAAAAGAAAAAGGAAGTGATAATCAATATAAGCTAGGTGAATTAAATTATGTAGCGCCATCAGATAAAATATTTAATACGCCCAATAAAGAATATATAAAAGGTAGTACGTCCAGTCAATTTTTAGAAATAACAAATAATAAAGTAGAGAAAACAGATAAAGAGGATGCTCAATTTCAAATTGGTGATCCTAATATTCAAGCCAACAATGAATCATATTTTGCATATAATTTTGATATTCAGAAGGTTCAAAAACAGAAGGGTGCTTTAGTTGAGAATACATTAAACATACGATTACCCTATGATAATAAAGTATTAACTGAAGGTGAAACATTAGAAAATAATGAGACTACTCGACAGGAACTAATTCAAGTTTATAAACAAATAATTAGTGATATTGGAAAGAAAGATTTTGCCGCTTTAAAACCCATGTTTGAACCCGTAATGCAGAATAATAGTGTGAGTCTATATTTGCCAGAGAGTCAAACCAATGTATTAGGTAACATTGAAGAAACAGCTAACGACTCGCATTATAAGTTATATAAAGATATAAATTTTGATAATACTGTATTAAATATATTTGGTAACGACAGGTTAGCGCAATTAACTTGGTGGGATAGTACAGCTATATTAGGTTTTAATAAGGTAGGTGAAGAAGGCTCTACATCTTATAGCCTTACTTTCGCCAAAATAAACGGCAAATGGAAAGTGGTGTTATAGTTCAACCAATATTTAAGTCATTGGTGTTTTCTCAATCCGTTATGTTAGCCAAACACTGCCAAGCGCAGAGCTTGTGCTGTTCACCCTGGATCATCGGATCAAAGCCTGTGCTGAACTTGATTCAGTATCCGACTATGACAATGTCTTTTATTAATTTACTTATTTAAATTAGCGCCATTAGTTTATATAACTCTACAACTCACCCCGAAAGTCCTTGTCTAAAATAGAGGCTTTAAGTGCTTTTAAGCTTTGCATTTTATTTTGTTGGAATTGTTTCAGTTATCCAATTTATATGAGAATGAAACAGTCGCACAAGCCATAGCCGATAATATATTAAAAGGCTATTAAGATAACGGAATCACCATGCAAATTACCGCCGTTGGTAATTCAAATATTATTGCAGGCGTACTGCTTAAATTAAATAATTTGCGCTCAGAGACACCAAATAGTTGGATTGTGAAAACGGTTGTACATTCTCAAACAAAACAGGGTTATCATTCGCATTTGCAGATAAACTATATTTAAATTTATTAAAATTTAGATAGATAATCATTTATATGTATAAATAGGAAGAGTATGAGTAAATTTAAAGAAAGGCTGTTAGCGCTTACCAGCTTACGGTATGAAATGTTGCCAGAATTGCTTCATCAAATGAGCTTAGCAGCGAGGGGAAAATCAAATGACCCTATTTTACTTATTCTAAGATGTCATTTATTGACTGAGGTGGTGTTAGAAAGGTTATTAGATTTGTGTCTAGAGCCAAATGGTACCGCAGTGCTTTCGGCAAATCTTCGGTATATACAAAAACTTGATATTGCTTCACAGTGCATGCTTGTTGATGATTTTGAACTTATTCCCCAATCTGTGGTGGCATCTCTTAAAAAATTAAACAAGTTACGAAACCGTCTTTCACATAACCTAAATGTAACCATAACATATAAAGATGCGCTTGAGCTATTTCAGGGTATTGAGCTACCAATAATGGATATAACTAATAAAGATGTACCGATAATCATTTGGCACTATACATCTACTATATTTGGGAATATGTTACCGAACTATGAAGCAGTGGAGTAGGTACATAGCAGGAATAGCCGTCTAGTCTGCTATTACAGAATAGTTGACCTTCATTGTTATGGTTTTTAAGTCAGCTAAATTCTTAGCAAGAAGATATGTAACTGACGGAAGAAAATATAACCCATAAAAGTATGTATGAGGCTTATTTCGAGCCATATAATTAATATGTTGATAAGCTGTCTCTTATACACATCTGACGCTGCCGACGATCTACTCTGTGTAGAT
>CAJXRW010000114.1 GCA_913060525.1 uncultured Gammaproteobacteria bacterium | reverse complement strand
TGCTTGACGAAAAAGGTCGCGTTCGCGCGCCTAGTGCCGGCAAGTTTGCTTACCAAACTTCTAATCCTAAAATCTTTGCTGGTGGCGACATGGTAAGAGGAAGTGATTTGGTAGTAACTGCCATCGATGAAGGCCGTAAAGCCGCTGAAGGTATTATGGACTTTATGGGCGTTTAGTCTGCTTAGCTCATGAAACCATAAAAAGGGCTTAAACGCATATCGCGCTTAAGCCTTTTTTGTTTTTTATAGGCGCGTTTTTACAGGCTACAATTTCTGTTCTAATACCAGTGTGAATAAAATAATCAGGACTATATGCCATCGCTGCTGAACAAACAAAACGCATTCAAATACTCACGTCGTTTGAAGTCAAAGAACTTTATGCTCTCCCCAACTTTAGTCACTCCGACAGAGAAGACTACTTTTCACTCGACAAGGAAACTCAGAAACTGGTCAATACGTTGAGGCAAACAGAGACCAGAATCTATTTTATCCTCTTATTGGGTTATTTCAGATCCAGACCAATAATTTTCAATTTTACATTCTCAGATGTTGAACCTGACTTTAACTACGTTAAAGCAAAATATTTCAGCGATAAAAGCGTTCAAGATGAAGATATTCCACCGCGAACCAAAACAGCGTTAGTTAGAAAACTTCTGACTTATACAGGCTTCTCCGTTTACCAGAGCAAGAATGACAAGGCACCTTTACTCAAAAGGCTCAATGTCGTTGTTAAAATCAATCAAGAGCCAAGATATGTGTTTGATGAATGCATTGCTTACTTTGGACAAAACAGGATTGCGTTAGCTGGTTATACGACACTTCAAGATATCATATCGAGTGTACTTTCTAGTGAGCGTAGTCGCATTGAGTCTGTCCTGAACCAAAACCTAGGCAGTGATACAAAAGCTACGCTTCTTAGATTGCTTGATTCCAAAAGCACGTTCACAGATCTCGCTATGTTAAAGCGCATGGCGAAGGATTTTTCAGCCAGCCAAATATCACAAGAACTAAAGACGCATAAAATCATACGTGCGCTTTATCCAGAAATTAAGACACTGATTGCTGAATTAGAGCTGTCACCGAAAAACCTTGAATACTACGCGTCTTTAGTAAAACACAAGTCGGTTTATAAGTTAAAAAGACATGCTGATAGTCAAACCTTGTTATATCTTGTTTGTTATCTATTCTTCAGGTACCGCGAAACTAACGACAACCTCGTTTCTGCATTTATCTATCTCGTCCGAAAGCTTGCTGAAGGAGCAAAGAGTCACGCCAAACAGGGAGTTATCGAAGATATAAACATTGTCAGAACAAAATTGAAATCGGCTGGCAGTCTGCTGAATTACTTCATTGACAGCGATATTGACGATGCATTGACCTTTGGCGATGTACGCAAAAAAGCCTTTAAGTTGCTACCTGCTGAGAACATTAAATTGCTTAGCGAACATCTTGATAGCAATGATTTTGATGGGCGTAAATATGAGTGGCAATTTATTGATAAACAGTCAAGCAAGGTGAGTAAACTTCTACGCTCCTTGTTCATGGCCATAGACATTGAGTTTATCCATTTAAAAGATGATTTACATAATCAGTATGTAACGTTGCGCTCTGAACTCAGTGAATGCAAGGCTGTTAGAACCATCAACCTAGACTTGGTACCCAAAGGTGACCGAGGGTATTTGCAAGGAGAAGTTTCTAAGCAAATAGCTATTCGTTTTGAGTACTTCCTGTATCGTAAAGCAGAGCAACTATTTCAAAACAATAGCCTTACCGTAAAAGAGAGTGTCAATAATCGTAGTCTGAGTTCAGATTTAATCCAGCCAAAAGAATGGCAAAACAAAGACGATATTATTGAAAATACAGGGCTTGATAAACTATCAGCACCAATTAACCAAACCTTGGATGAGAAGCAGTATCAGCTTGAAGTGAAATTGAAAGAGGCTGGCACACATATATTCAGTGGTGACAACAAATACGTCGAAGTTATACCTGGTAAGTCAGAACTAAAATGGTCTATCCCAAATAGCCGCTGGCAACAAACGGTTGATAACCCTCTCTATAATCAAATTCAGCATATGGGTATTGTCGAGCTTATGCTGTTTGTTGACGAAAAAACTAATTACCTCAATGCTTTTACACATATCGCTACCACAAAACAAAAATCATCAGTAGACAAAGAAGATCTGGTTGCCTGCATACTCGCCAACGGTACGAATTACGGCCTATATAAAATGGCCAATATCTCCGACCGTTCGATGGGAAAGTTGCGCAGTGTTAATGATAGTTACATCAGATACGAGACGCTGAAAGAGTCTAATGATCAGATCTCTAATGCCATTGCTATCCTGCCAATATTTGCTTACTACCATATTGATGACAATCAGTTATTTTCAAGCATCGATGGTCAAAAATTCGAGTGTAGGATCAACACCTTTAAAGCCCGTTATTCATCCAAGTATTTTGCCAAAGGCAAAGGTGTCTCAGCGCTGACGTTAGTGTCAAATCATGTGCCAGTGAATACTCAAGTTATTGGCGCGAATGAATATGAAGGTCATTTTGCATTTGATTTGCTTTACAACAATACCTCTGAGATACAGCCAAATACGTTATCCACCGATAACCACGGCACGAATAACGTCAATTTCGCTATTTTAGATTTCTTTGGCTACACCTTTGCGCCTCGATACGCAAAAATGAAACGAGTGTTTTTTGACTTATTTGAAGTTACTGAAGAAGAAGGTGGCCGAATTCAGTTAAAGAAAGACGTTAACTATAAATTAGTGGCTGAAGAATGGGAAAACATTCAACATATCCTTTGTTCTCTTAGCCAAAAGACAACTACTCAAAGCACCATCATTAGAAAGCTCAGTAACGGCAAGAGTCGCACGTTGTCAGCTTTGCATGAGTATGATCGTCTAATTAAAGCGATTTACGTTTTGGAGTACGTTGATAGCTCAACACTACGCCATTATGTTCAGCAAGCGTTAAATAGAGGGGAAGCCTATCACCAGTTAAAACGAGCCATTACCTCAGTCAATGGTAATAGATTTCGTGGTGGTAACGATTATCAGGTGTCTCAATGGAATGATTGTGCGCGGCTCATTTCAAACTGTATTATCTATTATAATTCTGCCTTGTTATCAGCCTTTTTGAAGATCCAAGAAAGAAACGGTAGACAAGATGTGGTAGATATTATTTCTAAACTATCACCGGTTGCTTGGCAGCACATCAACTTGAACGGAGAGTATGCCTTTAACAAAAATCGTAAAGCGATTGATTTGGCAGGTTTGCTTAGTGGTGTGGAGCCTCTGCAAAGTGAATAATAGTTCAATGAGTTGCTTTCTTATAATCACATTGCTAAATAACGATAGAAAGTTGCTTTAGATATAGAAAGTGAATTACAAATAGACTCTATAGAAAGTGAATTATTTTGGTGCATCTGCTTTGCCATCTGGACTTTAGGGTTGTTGATACCGATTTTAGGTCTACCGCCATTCCGTCCTCGTGCTCTTGCAGCAGATAAACCAGCATTGGTCCGCTCTTGGATTAATCGTCTCTCAAATTGCGACAATGCACTAAATATATTGAACATCAACTCACCTGAAGCTGTTGTTGTATCAATAGCACCGTCCTGGATCGATTTGAATCCAATGTCTTTTTCAACTAATGACTCAATCAAATTGATCAAGTGAGACATTGAGCGGCCAAGACGATCTAATCGCCATACTATTAAAATGTCTCCAGATGACAATGTATCAAGACATTTATCTAATCCTGGTCGAGTTGATTTTGCTCCCGACGTTTTATCGGTAAAAATATGTTCAGGAGCACACCCGTTGTTCATTAACGCATCGATCTGTAGATTTAAGTCTTGATCAGATGTACTTACTCGAGCATACCCTATTTTGAGCCCCATAATCTTATTTACATGTTGAAAAATGACTTTATGAGACTATATTAAATGAGATGGGTTTATAAAACAAATAGAACCAATAAAATCAGACCGAGCGGAGAAAATACTTTTCACTCTCATAAAACGGTCGTTTTTTAATACTTTCTTGTTTGATGAATTTATTGATTTAGTATTAATTTAATTAGTTTCTTCATTGAGATACTGACGCTATCATTAACACAGCAGTAGGTGTAAATAGAGGAAGTTCAAACGTCGGCGTTGAACTAAAAGGTATTACCATTGCATAGACTTGAGAAAGAGTTGCTCGACTTAGTTCAATCCGATACGCGCATATTCAGGTTTATTGAACACTCGTCATTGGACGGTATGTGGCATTGGGACTTGGAGAACGCTGAACACTTTTTGGTCCATATTTTTCTTGGTCGAAAGATCGGATCTTGGAACAGGCAATTAGTTCAATTTCTTAAACCGAGTTCAGGTTAGTTAGACCGTCAAGTTCCTTTAGTAATCACGCGACTATACTTTAGGTATGGTCGTAGCTCGTGATATCAATTCCCAGCGTTAAGAACTTAGTTAATAACTTTATTACTTTCTGGCAAATTTTTTAAACAACGTCTTTACAAATTTGCAGATCATTTCTATGGTTATTTTGTGGTATGGACTTTCCAATTGGAAAGCCGTATGACGTTGTGTGGAACTCGCCTTGATTTTTTTGAGTTATTTTGTAGGTTCAAGTAAAACATGTGTTTGCTTTAAAGGTCCAGTTATCTGTTAGGCATTGATGTAACTCATTTTCTGCTGTCATGAACATTAGTAGCAATTTGAATTTCTGAAAAAGGTGGGCATCCTATAGACAGGACCTTACCAAGATTAACTTCGCATTTGTTCTTGGTAACTACTTTTCCAAAAAGGACTGTGAAATGCTACAAGAATCTATTGCTGTAAAAGATGTAAGCCCATTCCATATATCAACTCCATCAGAACTACTTGAAACACCTAAAGAATATCAAGATCTCGTTAAGAGGCAATTGACTGCCCATGCTGAAGGGGAACTTTCTGGAGCTGATGACTATGTAAAATTGTTTTACTTTTTGACAAATGACCCCTACGAGAAAGCAGTGTGCTGCGAATTAGCCAAGGATGAACTTGACCACTATCAAAGAGCTGCGGACATTTTATTAGATATTGGTATAGATACGTCATTTATGCTATCGCAAAACTTGAACGATAGAGCGTTCTACGCGACCGAAGCCGTAAAAAGTTGTCGAAATTGGGCTGAAAGAGCATTGATTTCGACTCTTGTAGAAGACGCTGTAATTGATGTCCTAGAGGAAATGGCTCAAAGTTCCTACAGGCCTATTGCTGACATGTGCCCTCATGTTTTAAAGGATGAAAAACTGCACGTTGGGCATGGATTCAGGATTACGAGGAGCATGTGTAAGACGAAAAATGGATTCAAGCAAATTCAAGAAGCTCTTATAAGAATGTGGCCAGTAACACTTGATACCTTTGGCAGAAGTGATTCCCCAAGGTCAGAATTGTACGTGAAATACGGGTTGAGGCAAAAGTCATATTCCGTTGCACGCAACGAATTTGCGGAAAAGGCCAGAAGAAAATTAGAAGCTCTTGGACTTCATGTACCAGACGATACTGCAAACAGAAAGTTTCTCTAATCTTATGCTAGAAGGATTTGCTTATGAAAGATGTTACCAAAAATGCAATATTTAAAAGGCTTAACGGTGACTTTGAATATTATGCTCGTTATCAACGGATTAAACAAATTAGTTCAAGAGTTAGAGTGTCAGAGTATTTAATCACTACAGCGTGCAATATAAGGTGTAAAGGTTGTTGGTTTTTTGAATATGACTTTGACAAAAGAACAAAAGATTTGTCCAAAAAGGATGAAATTAAAAAGTTTCTTATCTCTGAGAGGAATAGAGGTATCAATACTAGTCTGATTATAGGAGGCGAGCCTACGCTCCATCCCAAAAGACTCGAATTATTTGCTGAGATTATGGAGTTTAATAGCATATCAACCAATGGTCTTAAAGCTTTGCCCAAAGAAGGCTTTAAGGATTTTTCGGTTTTAATCTCTTTGTTTGGTGGTGGCTCTCTAGACGATGACCTGCGAGCGATCAAACCTAACGGAAACTCCTTTTCGGGTCTATTTGAGACTGCTCTTAAGAACTATAAATATGATCCGAGAGCCCATTTCATTTTTGCAGTGACTGAAGATGGAATTGCTCATATCGAAGAGACAGTGAGAAAAATATCGGAAAATGGAAATACAGTCTCAGTTAATTTTTATAGTAAGTATGGTACGAGCGATCCACTCCGGACCAAGTACGAAAAAAGATTACTTGATGAAATTTTGCGAGTCAGGGAGTTGTTTCCAGAGACACTCGCTAGCCACCCTTACTACATTGAAGCTATGGTAACAGGGAAAAGTCACTGGGGAGATTTTGGATATGATGTTTGCCCCAGTGTGAGTGTAGACCATCCACAAAATGCTGAAAGAATTAAGAACGGTAATGCTGTACTTCCAGGATTTAATGCCTACGCCTCAGACTGCAAAACGGTAAACTTTTGCTGCACTTCAGGACATTGCGAGGATTGTAGAGACAGCCAAGCTGTAATGAGTTGGATAATGATAAATCAAAAGAGATTCGTCAAAGATGAAAATCTACTCAAAATATGGATTGAGATTGCAGAGAGCTATTGGCATCAATTTGTATGGGCTCATGATTTCCGCTATTCCGCGCCATCATTGCAAACTAGCGAAAATCTTAATCTGAGAAATCAGCACCATCTTCTAAAGGAGGTTGGCTAATGCAATCTATGCAAAGCGTTCAGGAGCAGAAAGAATATTTGCCAGACGTAGGCTACATCATTGAGTCCCAATTACTCTTAAGTGAGAAGGAAGTAGTAGATG